>JALVEG010000254.1 GCA_027031145.1 Saprospiraceae bacterium
TAATATAAATGTACCTCCGGTATTTAAACTATAAATACCCGGACCGGGGTCAAAATCTACAGTTCCTGAAAAGTATCCTGTAACAAATAAATTTCCATCATTTATTGTAATTGATGTTGCCACATCTGTGTATAATCCCCCTATTGTTTTAGCCCATATAAAATTCCCGTCAGTATCTAATTTTAAAATAAATATATCTGTGCCACCGGATGAACTTAGATTGTAAATACCCGATCCCGGATCAAAATCAACTGTATTTTCAACAGCACCGCATACATATACATTGCCATAATTATCGACTTCAACACTATAACCTACGTCTGCTTTTGGATTTGCTACATTTGATGACAATCCTCCGATACTTTTTGCCCATAAAAAATCTCCATTTTTATTCAATTTTGAAATGAAAATATCATATGCCCCATTTGATGTTAAATTATATATTCCCTGTCCCGGGTCAAAATCAGCAGTTCCTTGAAAACGTCCTGTTGCATATACATTCCCTTTATTATCTACATCAATAG
Source organism: Saprospiraceae bacterium (assembly GCA_027031145.1). Taxonomy (GTDB): domain Bacteria; phylum Bacteroidota; class Bacteroidia; order Chitinophagales; family Saprospiraceae; genus JADJGA01. Next base: position 525 of record JALVEG010000254.1, read on the forward strand.
AATTTCCACGAGTATTATAAGAACCTCCACCAAAGGACTTTGCCCACTCGAAAGTTTGTGAATAATTGTTATAAGTTAATACAAATAAAAAAATAAAAGTATATAATAATTTTAACATAAAATTTATTTGAAATCAAAAATTAAGCTAACTGAAAATTATGCGCGTTATCATAGATTGATAACACGCATAATTAAATTACAAATCTATAGCTTTATCATTTTTACAAATGCAGGTTTACCTATTTTATTAACATATTTTATAAAATATATACCCGGCAATTCATTAAAGCTAATACGATGTTTTTCTCCTTCAAACTCTCCATGTTGTATCATTCTTCCCGATAAATCATATATTTCGAATTTAGTACGTTTTAATGTTGATTGTAAAAATACTTCATTCGAATTGAATGGATTAGGTATTACTAATAAATCTCCTTGGTTGTTTTCAAATACATTCTTTTCTTCTGATTCATTTTTTTGCTCTCTGTTTTCTATACCTTTTTGAGCAACGCAATCCGGCTTTGGAATGTATATGGTTTTAAAACACGTTGTACTACTACATGGACAATTTTCATTTTTAGGACACACTGAAAAAGTTAAATATATATCGCTGTCAAATGGACCTACTGTCCAGAGTCCGTTAGATAATGAACCCCATTGGATTGGAGTTTGATTTGGATCACTTGCGAAAACATAACTTACACAAACTTTTTGTTCCGATTCATCAATACCACTAATGTCAACAAGAACTTCATATCCTGTATATTGCTGTGAACGTTCATCAAATATACATTCCATTTCTTCTACATGAACATTAAAATCAATGCATTCATCATTGCAAGGTTTTGGAGGACAGATAGTAAAACTTGAAATGCATTGTAGATTATTTTCATCCTTCATAGTAAAAACCTTGCATCCTGATCCCATATCTAAATTTGGAATTGTATGAGTGTCATTATATTTAAATGGACCTACATAAGTTCCTGCATTGTATAAGTGAAAATATAAAGGATTATTAAAAGGAGAATTTTGGTTTGGCACTTTTAGAGTAAAGCTCCATGTATCATCATTGGGAGGAGGATTAGAAATACATGTTACATTTCCAATTTCGGCATCTCGAAATTCTTCACATCCCGAGCAATAATCAGGTGCTTCAACATATTCAGAAAAATTGCAGCCGGGAAGATAAAATTCCATCCACCAGTCTCCTTCCTGTATCAGAAATGGTCCGAGTATCATTGATACAGTATCCCCTATTCCATCCGCGATTGTAAAAACATCATTTTCATTTGGATATGGATCGACCAAATCCCTGTCAATACTCCATCCAAGCTCTCCGGGATCATAAAGAGAAACATATACATAATAGTAATCATCTGACATATTTGGCGTTTGATCATCATCATTGTCTCCTCCGGTACCATTGCTCTGACATGCACCTACCTGAATATCGACAACGACATCGCATGTATCAATAGGCGGTCCACCTCCTCCATTACAATCCACGACTTTATATTTGCTTTGGCATATCTCCAATGAATTACTTAATTGTGGAGGGAGGGTATCGGTTCCATTGGAAAAGTATATCTCCACATATATATCAAGACAATCTTCTCCGTCAAAGTTTGTTTCAGGAAAATCAAAACAAAAAGTATTATTACTATATATTTGCAAGTTTTCTATTTCATAACCTGGCACAATAATATCAATAGCTTCCCATGTATCAGGATTGTTATTACAGTTAGATGATATTGTTGGTAGTGTGAATTTTCCGCAAACAGTAGCAATTCTCGGAGGTGTATCCTCTTCGCAGGATATATAATCTACAGTATTCAATGATGCAGCACCCAATGCACTACTATCACATGGTTCACATATTCCATCTATGTAAGCTACTCCAAAATGTGCACCTTTAGCACAATCTGCGACAGTAATTGTTAAAGTCGCTATACTATCTATAAATTCTGAAGGTATTTTAAATGTATGGCAGGACCAATCTAATAATTTTACATTTCCATAATAACAGTTTTCATCACTATAATTATCAATACATTTCAAAAAATTAGCATCAAAACATAATTCATGTTCAGGATCTCTATCACAGCTTATGTTGAAAAATGGTTGTCTATCTGTATGTCCACTTGGATTTTGTAAGGCAACTGCATACCATATAGTAAAATCTTTTGTTTCATTTGTTACTTTAAATCTTTTAACAAGTCTGTCAATTTGTGCACTATAAGAGCAAGCATCATTTGGACCTAATTTATTATTTATCCTTGCTGCTTTATTTCCAAATTTAACTTGTTTTATTCCAAATGCAGAATCATAACCGGTACCAACTATCTCGAATCTATTATCGTATGGAATTGGAACAGGAGTATATACTACCGGAATAGTATCAGATGAAACTTTATCTATATATCCCGGATTACAAACTGATCCACCAGTACCTAAATACCACGAAGAAATAAAACCACTATAATATTGAAAATCATCTTCAAATCCTCCGTTATCACATACAAATGTATCCGTAATAACCATAGCCTGTGGGTTGGAGAAATATGTGTTAAGGTACTCTTTCATATTGCTGCGGATGTACTTATCTTTGGCATTTTCTTTTGCCATACTGCGTATATCTTCTTCGGTGTATTCATCAAAATTCTCTATCAAATCAGTGTTTTGCTTTATTTCAGCTATTTCTTCATTCAGGTGCGTGGTGATGTAGGCGTTCATTTCTTTTTCAAATAACTGTTTACGTTCTTCTGTATTCTTTTGTGCGTTGACATTGTATCCAAAACCGGTTATCAAAAAAATCAGTAAAATGATTTTTAGATAATTTTTACATTTGTTAATTTGGTTAAGACCGGTACTTAACCATCTGTTCTTGAATTTACGTGTTGGGGGGGGTAAATCCTTGATAAACAAAACATTGCACATTTTCATAGTAAATAAAATTTTAATTGAAGAAATAAAGATATCAAAATTAAGATGATATCAGTTATTAATATGCTGCAATTAATTTCAAAAATAAATAAAAAAATGCAATAATACAAGTGTTTTAGTTGAATTTTTAAAATAATAAATTTGGATTTATGTATAATGATTGATATTTACTACCCAACCCAGCTGGGAATACCCTAATAAGTGAATGTCTCTGACTTCGCTTTTTTACTTCTGACGGGGTTAATCGATATTCAAAATACTAATTTTCAAACATCAAAACTTCAAAATATCAAAACTTCCAAACCCCTCGATACAATTTCTCTTTCGTCGAAATCATACTTCGTTACATCACTCCCTTATTCTGATACTCAGTACAACGCTCGGGGCATCGCCTCAAAACTTATTATCCCTTATCTCCCGTCAAATAAATTTGACAGTCCAAACCTTTTTAATCGCCGAAGCTTTCGCCGACGGTCGTAGCCTTATGCTTACGCCGAAGCTTTCGCCGACGGTCGTAGCCTTTGGCGAAGACCTTAGCGAAGGCGCATGGCGAAGACCTTGGCGTAGGAGATCCCTGCATCAAAACAAGGAACACAGAACAAGAGAAAAATTAATAATTAATTCCACCCCCTTTGTCCCCCGCCAGCGGGGGATTAACTCCCGCTTCAAAACAACGAACACAGAACAACGAACAAAAAAACAAACCTCCAAACTTCCAAACCTGCAACCTGCAACATGCAACATGATTCCCCTTCATCACAACGATAGCAAAAACTCCAACGTGTCAACTCCATCAGCATATTCCGAAAGAGTAGGGGATTGAGTCATTCCAAAAGGAACTTCCCTTTCGAAATTCATTTCATTCCCGTTTTTGCTGGCAACAACCTGGATAAGCTCATTATCATTATTTAATCGGGTTATTACTTCTTCTTTATTATTGTATTCTTCAAAATGTACACTTGCAATTCTGGATAAATAACTGATATCTTCTTTAAGGAAAATGATGTCGTTTTGATATATCTTGTCTTTGTTTATTAGTGAAATGGCAAGATTGTAATCATAATTATTCATGTATTTATTATGCTCTTTAAGATATTGATGCTTATCCAATGACTTCATCAAAGGGCTGAAATCATAATTCTCCGGCACATAAATCTTTGAAATATTTCTGCATCCGAGTCCGAAATAATCAAGAATATCATTAGTGAGTTTATCCAGGTCTTTATCGTTTTCTTCTCCTGTCAGGACGGCAACTCCATTACGGTTTTTTCTGATAATATGAGGATATTTACCAAAATAATAATCAAAATACCTGTAAGAATTGTTGCTGCCCGTAGCTATTATAGCATCGATATCATTTAACCTTTCAGCTATTTTTATACGATTTTTAATTTCAGGATCAATGTGATATAACAAATTGATAACGTATTCCATCAGGATAGTATCCTTACCGGATAATTTCACCAATGCTTTATGTCCTGAAATGAAAACAGTCATTAGATCATGGAATCCTACCAGAGGGATATTTCCGGCCATTATGATGCCGGTATTTTTACTTGCAGGATTATCAGGTATATTATAATGAGATATCCAGTTTTCTATCTTTTCTTTATCGAGAAATTCGCTTTTGATAGCAATTATGGCTTTGTCTGTGTTTTCTTCAGTAAACCATTTATTATGTAAATAAGCATTTTCTCTGACTTTTATATATTCATCAGAACCGGTATTTATAGATTCTCCAAGTTTAACCAGTGCTCCTATTCTTTCATTTAAAGTCATATAAATTAAAAGTTTTTACAAAATTAAATGAATTTTTAGAATAAGGGTGTTTTAGGTGAGGTTAAAAATAATATCTTTGTGCAAATATTTATAACAGGAATTATATTAAAAGCGGTAAATGAAATATATCATCAAATATGCGGGAGAGATAAGTACTAAACAATCACGTACGAAATGGGGAATGATCAATCGTCTTTATTCCAATATTGTAAAGGCTGTTAAATACCATGGTTTGCATCTTGTAGAAGGAAAAGTTTATTGGGATTTTCTTTATATTAATATAAATGAGGATGCTCTTTTTATTTTAAAAAATATTCCGGGTATTCAATATTTGGCTGAAGTGAAAGTTTTGGATAGTTTTGATAAAGATGAGATCATAGAAGAAGGATTTAAACTTTTTAAAGATAAAGTTGTTGGGAAGAAATTTGCTGTCAGGTGTAGAAATAAATTAACAAAGAACAAAACTTTCAGGTCTGTAGATCTGGAAATAGAACTTGGAAGCAAATTATTTGATTATTCCACAGGAGTTGACTTAAAGCATGCCGATGTTTTTTGTCATGTTGAGATAAGGGACAAAGGAACATTTTTGTATTCGGAAAAAATACAAGGATTAATAGGGTTTCCGGTAGGAAATACAGGCAAAGGAATAGTGATGTTCAGCGGTGGTATTGATTCCCCTGTAGCTGCTTATCAGGCTATAAGGATAGGGATGAAACCTATATTTGTATATTTTGATCTCGGAGGAGACAAACAGAAGAAAAACACTTATGATATTTTTCGTTTTATGTATAAAAAATATCTTGCCGGCTTGGAAATAAAATTTATCGAAATACCATTTCTTGATACTATCGAATATATAAGAACACTGCCTCATAAATATCAGAATTTATTATTGAAATACTTTTTTTACAATGTTTCCGATAAATTAGCTTACAGACATAAAGCAAATGCTGTGATCACCGGTGAAGCATTGGGGCAGGTTTCAACCCAGACTATTCAGAACCTGACTCTTTTGGATAAATATATCTATCATTCGGTATTCAGGCCTACATTGTTTATGTCAAAACTTGAGATAATTGATGTTGCCGAGCAAATTGGTACTTTTGATATGTCCTACAAAGGGAAAGAATTCTGTGCTATCGCTACAAAAAATGTTGTAACAGGTGGTAGAAAAGACATCTTTGACAATATAATAAAAGATATTCCTTTGCAGGATATTATCCACTCACTGGTCAAGGATATCAAGGTTATGGGAATTGAGGATTTTGATAAAATGGATGATGATGATAAAAATATTAATGATTTTGAAATTAATATTTCTGATCCGGTAGTTATTAATTTAGGCTCAAAATCAGTAGATCAGGGGAATGAAATGGTAATTGATCTTGATACTGCATTAGTTGAATATGAGAAATGGGATAAAACCAAAACCTATAAGATTATATGCGATGAAGGTGTTAAAAGTAAGATATTGGCTAAATATATGAAAGAAAAAGGGTTTATGTTGATATAAAATCAAGTGGAGCTGCCGGGTTTCGAACCCGGGTCCAGAGAAAGCACCCATAAGCTTTCTACATGCTTAGTATCATATTGAATTTTCGAATTTGATTTTGGTTATGATACAAACCGAATCAAATCTTATCCCTTGTTTCTCGATCCGGTATCAGGGCATCTACCGGTATCCAGTCTGAAGTTTTATGATATGCGTTATGCTGTGTATCAGACATCAAGCATAAGGCACAAAGGCTTTCTAATTCCTTGAATTAGGCAGCCATGGCATAATTATATTCGCCATTTAAAATATTGGTTGATAATTATTTTTTAACGGAGATAAATTATCATGCTCCGGCATGCTTACTTATCGATTATCTTTCCTGTCGATTCCAGTCAGCCCCATATTATCTTTATAATATTTCAATTATTGTATGTACTATAACCGACAAAACATTAAGAAAGTTCATTTTTATCTATTTTTTTTATAAGTATCTACTAAGTTTGTTTTGTTTTTGTGTTTTGGTACGGATAAATTTAATTCAAATTAAACCTTTTGAGATATTGAACATCTAATTTATTGAATAACCAATTGTTTTGCCTAAAACTTTTATCATGAAAAAAATTATCAATTTAAGTTTATTATTGATTTTTGCGTTTGTTATTTCATCCTGTACAACAAAAAGGACTGTTGTTGTCAGGGAACCGGCACCAGCTATGCGAAGTGAAGTAGTTATTGTTAAAAAAGCGCCACCTCCACCAAAAACCGTAGTTATTAAAAGATGCGGTCCAAATAAAATGTGGATTTCAGGTCATTGGAAATGGAACGGTAGGAAGTATGTTTGGAAAAGAGGTCATTGTGAAAGAAAAAGAAAAAATAAAGTATGGGTAGCGGGCCATTGGTCAAAAACTCAGGGAGGATGGAAATGGACTCAGGGGCATTGGAGATAAAGAGGAACACGGAAATATTTTCGTAGTACATTTTGATTATAGAATTGTTTGAAGTATCTTGCATCTGGAATACTAATGCAGGTTATTATGGAAGAATATTTAAATATAGAAATGCGTGGGAATTATGCGGTAATAGAGTTTTTTCACCCCTCTCATAATTCATTGCACTCATGGTTGTTAGATAAACTTAGCAAGGCTATTAATGATCTGGAGAAAGAAAAATCAATAAATTGCATATTGTTGAAAAGTGGAGGAAACAGGACTTTTTGTGCCGGAGCAAATTTTGATGAAATGAAATCCATTTCAAATTTTGATGAAGGTAAAAAATTCTTTTCAGGATTTGGAAAAGTGATCCAATCCATGAAAAAAAGTTCAAAGATCATTGTAGGAAGAATTCAGGGTAAAGCTGTCGGTGGCGGAGTAGGAATTATTGCAGCATGTGATATAGCATTTGCAACAAAGTTCGCTTCAATCAGGCTTAGTGAATTGTCAATTGGTATTGGTCCTTTTGTGATTGAACCTGCTGTTACCAGAAAATTGGGCATATCAGGGTTCTCGGAATTGACTTTAAAGCCTCTTGAATGGAAAGATGCTCTTTGGGTAAAGAACAAAGGGTTGTTTTCGGAGGTTTTTGAAACTACGGAATTATTGGATGAATATGTGGAAAAATATATCAAGGCACTATCTTCTTATTCACCTGTTGCGATCAGAGAAATAAAGAGAATGTTGTGGCACGGAACAGAAAATTGGGATTCCTTAATGGAAAAGAGAGCGGAGATCAGTGGTGAGCTGGCAATGAAAAATTATAGATCATAATTAAACCCGACAGTTGGACTTAATCCTAAAGTAAGGTTGTATAATGTACTTAACTCTATATTTATTTTTTTGTTGAATTTATATTTGAATCCAAGGCTGAAATCGGATGAATTCTGAAAATCATTTCTAAAACCAAAATACAGAGTAAATATATCAATCGGAGAATACTCAATACCTGATTTTAGATAAAAATTGTAATTGATATGTTTTTCAAACTCACCGTAAATATTTAAATAATCTGATACTTTATATTTTACTCCTATATTTATTATTGTAGGAATATCCTGATTATCAATAAAACTGACCGGAAAAGGATTGGTTACATGTGCCCCCATTGTTAATTGATCTGATATTTTATACATTAAACCCGTTTCAAAACTAAAAGTGGATTTATTGCCATAACCTAATATTGAAGTGTTAAAATAATCGAATTGGATACTTGCTGAAAAGGAATTTCCCAGTTTTTTAGCATAAGCAATACCAACCATGAACTCATTAAATTGAGAAAAGCCGAATCTTTTCAAAACAAGACCGAAGGTTCCTGTATTTTGATAGTTTTTTGCAATAGCAAAATTCAAAGCACTAAGCTCAAAAATCTGATATCTGTTTTCATATCCGGCATTAATATCCATTCCTTTTATAAAAGCCATTCCCGCTTGATTTCCATATATTGAATTGATATCTTCATAAACAGATGTTACCTGTCCTAAACCATTGGATTTTGCACCATAAATCTCAATTGTATTGATTTGAGCATTAATTTGATATACAATTGTAAATATATTAATAAAAATAAAGATATATATTTTTTTCATTTTAGAAATTTGTAGTAAATTTGTATTTTAATTTGATTGTATGTACTTAGGTAGAGTCATTTTGATTGAAAAAACCTTTTTTTTCGCCATATTTCAGCTATTTTTTATGACGTAGCTCCACTATATCTTTGAAAAATAAGTTTCATTTGACAAAAAAAATAGATTTTTTTCATTTCAAAAGTCCCTTACCAGAGTAGTTACATTTGATTTTTAATATAAATTGATGCTAAATTAATAAAAATGTACTATATCAGGAGCGTTTTTATGTTTTTATGCATCAAGTTATTATTAAAAGTTGGAAAAACAGTTAATTTTAATTTTAATATGCTTAATTTTCTAACTTGTTATTAAATTCATTGTAATATTAAAATTAAGTTTTATTTTTGCAGAAATTTTTAAAAGAATTGTTAATTATTAATATAAGATAAGAAAAATGAAGAAATTATTGATTTTATTTATGGTATTTTTTGTTGCAGGTTCTCTATTGGCACAAAACCCCAAATATGCCGGAGGAGTAGCGATTAAAAAACTGTTTTTGGATTTTCAGTCTCAAAACGGAGGTGATCTTACAGCATTTAAAAACTATAGACACGGGTTTGAATTCGGAATAGAAAAAAGGCTAACAGATAAATTGAGTTTATATATTCCCGGAAAGTTTGGAGTGGTTCAGGATTCAATTGATAAAACTACTAAAACTATTATGGGTGCAGATGCCGTTTTGCAATATTTTTTCTACAATGAAAAATCTAAATTTGTACCATACATTATGGGAGGTGTTGGAATGATGAAGGAGTATAAAGGTGATAAAGATGTGATGATACCGGTTGGAGCCGGAATTAATTTTAAAGTAACGGACAGAGCATTTATAAATATTCAATCCGAATACAGGTTAAGTATGAATCTTAAAAAGAATGTATTACACCACGGTATTGGTATAGTTTATTTATTAGGAGGAGCTAAAGAGAAAAAGGAGAAAGAAGTTAAATTTAAAGATAGCGATGGAGATGGAGTTAGTGATGATATTGATTTATGTCCTCAGGTAAAGGGATCTCCTGAGTTGAACGGTTGTCCTGATACAGATGGGGATGGAGTTGCTGATTACAGGGATGCTTGTCCTGATGTAAAAGGAGCTAAAGAATTGAACGGTTGTCCTGATACAGATGGTGACGGAGTACCGGATAATGAAGATGAATGTCCGAATTTGCAGGGAAGTAAATTAAATCACGGTTGCCCTGAAAAAGAGGTGTTCATGGATAGTGATAATGACGGAGTAGAGGACAAAGAGGACAGATGCCCTGATCAGGCCGGACCTGCAAAATCTGGTGGTTGTCCTGATACAGATGGTGACGGAGTTCCTGATTTTGTTGATAAATGTCCTACATTACCTGGTAGTAGTGCTAATAATGGATGTCCTGACAGGGACGGAGACGGGGTAAATGACAGTGTGGATAATTGTCCTGATAAACCCGGTTTGGCTATTTACAATGGTTGTCCTGATACGGATGGAGATGGTCTGGATGATTTTAACGACCGTTGTCCTTCTATGGCTGGTCCTGTTGAAAATAAAGGTTGTCCGAAAATTTCAAGAGAAGACAAAAAGACACTGGATGTTGCCATGAGATCTGTCCAGTTTGATATTGGGAAAGCAACACTTAAACC
>JALVEG010000255.1 GCA_027031145.1 Saprospiraceae bacterium
ATTTTATATCACTAATACCATTACATCCTTCAGCATTATTTCTTATTTCATATTCTCTTCCTGCTTTTATATGATTGCATAATGCCGGAACATCGCAAATACTTAATAAAGGATTGTCTATAATTGACCATTTTCCACCAATAAAAATACTATCTTTAAATGCAGAAATATCGGTTAATTCACTCTTATTAAATGTGCAACTCCCCCCGATGGTATCAAGCTTTTCAAATCCACTAAGTGATTTAGAATACTTTCCGAGGTAAAAGTAATTACCAATTTTTTTTAACTTTATGAAATTGCTATAATCACTACTTTGTTTCACACGAAAAACAAAACTTCCACCAACTTGTGTTAACTTATTAAAAGATAAGCTGTCCATATTATTGGCAGCTATATAAAAATTATGTCTAACATATTCAAGATTATGCCAATTATCTATTTGGGGGGTAGTCATATGCAAGTTTCCCATTACATATTTTATATTGTTTTGTTGAAATGTCAATTCCGGATGTAAATAATCAATAGTAAAATCATTCTTAATGGTATCCAATTTAGGATTAAATGATAATTTAGAACAGTTTTTTAGATTGACTAAATCTAACTTTTCAAAATAAATCAAATTACCTAAACTATTTAAGTCAGTAATGCTACTACAATCTCTGATTAATATATTTCCTTTTATAGAATCAACATTATAAAGTCCATCTATGGCTTTTAATGACGTACATCTATCCAAAATTAAATCACCGTTTATAACTTTGTTAACAAACAAATCATCAATATTTGAAAAGCTGGAGTACTTTAATATAATACTTCCACCTAACGAATCAAAGCTTTCAAATGCACTAAAATCTCCGGCATCATTACCGACTGTAAATGCATTATAAAACCGAATATCTCCTCCAATGCTTTTTAATTTTTCAAAACCTAATAGATTTCCATGTTTAAGCCCCTTAATAATTAAACTCCCTCCTATTCTTTCCAAATTTCTAAAACCCAAATAATTTTTAATTTTATTCAATTCATCAATATATAGATAACCTTTAATTTCAACTATATTTTTAAATGCTTCCAAGTCATTAATATCTGCCCAATCAACCCCATTTCCCAAGGTTAAATTTCCATCAATAGCAGCACAATGTCCAAAGTGTGTTTTAAAATGATTAACCTGGTTTTTATTCCTTAAAGTAACGTTTCCGGTGGGACATTCACCAAGAGGAATACTCTCATCTTTAAGAAGGTAACTAACACCGGTTCCTCCATTTTTATACATAATTATATCTTCATCTAAATCACCGTCCACATCCATAATTTTAAAAGATTTATAATTATGATACTCGTTTGTAATGTTTTGTAACTTAGGGTTCAGGTTTTCATATGAAGACAATCTATAAATATACAATTGGTCTTTGCTTTCAACAATTACGTCCAATGCTCCAACACCATCGCTATTAATAAATTTTGGATATTTATATCCTTTATTATTTTCAATTTGACCTTTTAATACAGGACCTGAAGAAGTTCCTTTGAAAAGTATTGTTTGACCTCTGGCAGTTGCAGTTATGATTTTACCGGTTCCCAGAACAATATCCGGAATGCCATCAAAATCACCATCTTTTACATCAATACTACGTACTGTTAAATCATTATAAAGGACAATTCCATTGCTGAACTGCAAACTACTTTCTTGCTTGAACCATACTAAGCTTGAAGCAGCAGCCATAAGTATATCTTTTTTCCCATCACCATCTAAATCTAAGTACTTAATAGAACGCAATTTTCCACTAATGATACTATTATTAGCAAGTTCAACACCTTCTTTAAAATATTCATTGTTTATATTTTCGTGCAGAAGTAATGATTCTCCAAACGAATTATAAGAAAGTAGGTCAATATCGCCATCATCATCTAAATCCTTTTTAAAAATCACCTTAGTGAAATATATCTTAGGGTCCGGGTATGGATTGAAATCCGGATTGGGTTTAGCAGAGCTAAAGACACCATCACCTAAGTTTTCGTACCATATTTCTTCCTTTACATAATCAGCATCACCATCATCATCAAAGTCAAACAATTTACCTCCGGTATCAGGTAATGACAGGTTTTTAACAATATCAAAATCATCTTTTCCAAAATATCTCCTTTGATAAGATGTGTTTACCATATCAACAAATTTATCACCATCAATATCTATAAAACTATTATCATTTAGCGTTAAATTATTAACACTACTCGCTATAAGATTTAAATTCATGTTTTCATCATATTCGTAAACATACATCCCGTTAGATTTGACTCCAACAATCTTATTTTTTCCTCTATCATCAATAACAAACATTCCTTCAGACCCTTTAAATTCTTGGTAGATAATCTTCCCGGTATCTAATGCAATGTTATATTGAAATGTATAAAGTCTATCTAATTGCTTAGTACGAAACAATATCTCTTGGTTTCCATCTCCTGTTACATCAGACACAAGCATTTCAAACCCATAATTAGGAAAGTCCGACATTAGTATTTTAGTATTGTAGCTTCCTGAATCCGGAATTATCCTATTTATAGTCTTCTTTCCAGCATCGTAATATATTATTTTAGGTCCATCTGTAGTTTCTATTACTAATAACTCATGGCATGAATTATTATATTTACTAATTGGCCATAAGTATAATCTTTGATTATCAACATTTTCCAAATATCCAATATTGGTTATTATATTCACAAGAACATCTTTATCACCATCCTGGTCTATATCAATAAAATATGGTGATTTATAAGTATATCCATCAGTACCTTCAATCATAAATGATAAACTACCATCCGGATTGTGTTTATATAAATCTCCATTTATAAATATTTCATCAATGCCATCATCATCAAAGTCTTGAGCTGCAAATGAAGTGATTTTTTTTGTTGAAAACGGAGACACCGGGATAAAACGTTCCGGCGTAGATATAAAAGTAAAAAGCCCCTTACCCTTATTATCATAAGTAAGTAAATCTTTAACACCATCATTATTAACATCATGCCTAGAGATTACATCTTGGTTGATTCCTGAATTTTGAATATACTTTATGTCAAAATTATAGTTTTCATCAATATCCATTTCATACACCTCTCCATTGCTAATGAAAGCAGCCTTACCATCATCAATGTATTTCAAACTTGAGAAACTACTTATGCTTTCGTTTTGATAGGATACAGGGGTATATTGAGCCTGACCAAAAATAAATACCGGGACAAATATCAATAAAGTAGAGATAATCTTCATCATAATTTCAAGTTTTATAAAAAGTTAAAGGCGAATATAACCTTATTTGACAAGTTTTACAAATTATTATTAGTGAAAGGCTATATTATTAATTATTGTTATTAAATACTAAACAAATTTAATCATAATAATTAAAAAGCAAAAAATAATTGTAAGAAATTCATTCATAGTGTCTTTCATACTTACTATAGAACTCAAAGTTTAGTTTCTTTCCGGTTGCTTAAAATATGAAAATCTTTTTTTCCAAATAATCATTTTCAGCTTGTAAAGGTGTATTTCTTATTTTAGAACTGTAATTTGATTCTCTTTTACTACACTATCATTAATAAAAATCAAAAATCACCCCAAAGGGTGAATTTCATGAGTTGAAAACCACATACTTTTGCAAAAAAAGTACTTATCCTTAAAAAATATAGACACATGAAGTATTTAATTTTATTTTTAATATTTGTCAGTCAATTTGCATTTGGTCAAGATAAAAAATATGTCTATCCGGACTCTCCTTTTTCCAATTTGCACATTTTGGATGTAATGGACAATTATATTTACACATTTGGTACATGCAACACCTTGATGATATCTCCTGATGACGGCGAGTCTTGGGCTACTTATGAATCTCCAATTGGTGACATGTTGAAAGATATCGATATCTTACCAAATACTAATGGAAAAAAAGCGATTATGCTTTCTCCTCAGTTAATAATAGTTTTTGACAGTGAAACAAATACTTTTCAGACAATTAGTGATGACAATCTGAGCTTAAGTGCAGGAAAATTCAAATCGCTTTTTATCAAGGGTAATACTATTTATGTAATTTCCAACAAATCTATTCACAAATCCACTATTGGTGTCTATGACTGGGAAAGATCAACGAAACTGGACCTAGGCAACGATTATATTTACTCTTATGATATAACTGAAAATCACATTTGGATAGGTACAAGTGAGGGAAAAATTATAAAGATTAGCTTAGCTGATGATAATGCGACTAATGTAAATGATATGGGAGGCAGGATTAGAAATCTCGAAATGGTAAATGACGATTTAGGTTATATAATAAGCAGTAGTAAATACAATATCCAAAAAACAACAAACGGAGCTGTTGATTTTAGCCCTTTGAATGGAATGCCTGAAGCAATTTCTCCTGTTGCTTGGGGAGACAAGACCATTCTTTCTATAAACACAAATCGAATCTATGCATCATTTGACGGTGGTAATACCTCAACCAGATATCCAACACCCAACGATGGTTACACCAATCTAATCTCCGGATATAAAATGACAGAAGCAGGTGTATTGTACCTTGTCGGAAAAGCCACAATGATAATGAAATCGAATGATTTTGGGAAAAATTATATACATTTGAATAAAATAAAAAGAGAAAACCTGCAAAGTATTTGCTTTAACGAAAAAGGCGAGGGATACGCCATTGGCGGCTATTCATCGTTTTTTAGAACAAAGGATTTTGGGAAAAATTGGAATTTAGTTGACCTGAACTTGAGTTCATCCGAAACTTTCATTAATACGATTGAGCCGATTGGTCAGAACCGCTTTTTATTAGGACATCAGCGAGGAACATCAATTATAGAAAACGGTACAGTTGTCCAGACAGATTCAGTCCCTTGTGAGAAAATTATGAAAAGTCAAGTCAGTAACTTTATCTTTGCCTCAAGAAGAATCGGAAATGAATATATCATAAGCAAATCTGAAGATAATGGTGACACTTGGACTGATTTGATTACTGCACCTGAATTTGTAAGTGACATAGATGAGTCAAATACCGGCAAGATATTTTTTACGGGTGAAAACAATTCTCTAATTATTAGTGAAGATAACGGAATCAATTGGAAGATACAAGAAGTGCAGGGAATAGATAAAAAAATTAAAAAAATCGATTTTTTAGATGATAATTTTGGCATTATTTCTACCGGATTAGGTTTGTTTTTGACCAAAGACGGGGGAAAAACCGCAAACACAATAAAAACCGGTTATGCCCTTTTTAATTTACATATGATAACAAAAACCCATATTTTTTGCACATCGATTTCAAATCAAAGAACAACAATATACGAATCCGTTGATCAAGGTAAATCCTGGAAAACAACAAATAGTTTTTGTGCAAGAGCATTAGAAACTTTCTATGACAAGAAAAATACGATTTGGCTTGCTTTAGAGGGGGGGCATATCGCAAAGCACACAATTATGGAAACAAGCTTTTCACCGGAAGTGCTGTCAGATAGTACCATAAATATTTTCCCAAATCCCGTAATTCAAGGAGATATTTTACACTTTGACAAACAATTTCAAAAAAATGTTTCTGTACAAATTATTGAATTGCATTCAGGAAAAACAGTTGTAAAAACAAACAAGTTAAAAAGTGGCAAACTATGTACTAAAGATATTTTTCCGGGAACTTATTTAATAAAAATTATCGATGAGGACAAAGTATATCTCAACAAATTGCTTGTGAGATAAAAACTATTATTTTTTGATTAATCCATAGATTTTGGTAGAAACCATATGTCGATTTGATACGTCCATTTTGTAATACAAATTTTTCAGATGTGTCTTTACCGTATTAATCGATATGTGGTTTTCCTTTGCCAAATCAGAATTCGATTTTCCGGAAAATAACCCCTTTAGCAAATCGTATTCCCTGTTTGTCAAGGGGGCCAAGCATACTTTATTCACAGTACTTATGTCGGGAAACCCATTGAGCGCCCTCTTTTCAAGTCTAAAGGCAGCAAGTTCGATAGCGCTATATAATTCCCTTTCTGAAAACGGTTTAAGTATGTATCCAAACGGCAAGGTCTTTTTTACAAAATCAATAGTACAAGGGTCAGAAAAAGAAGTTAAATATATGAAAGGGATCTTGTACTTTTCGTTCAATATGACTGCAATGTCGATTCCTGTCAATTCGCTATTTAGTTCGATATCCAACAGTACTAAATCAGGTCTTCTGCTGTGTATCATGTCCAATGCAGTAACACTATCATAAGCTATACCAATGATAGAATATTCAAGTTGCCTTAGACTCATTTCAATATCTTTAGCAATCAGTGCTTCATCTTCTACAATCAATATTTTTATTTTATCCATCTCAATTACTGTTATAATGCCGTATTTTAGGCAAATGGTATAATTATCTTAGCATTTGTTCCGTGTGAAGAATTAATCATAAACTTACCGTTCCATTTTTGAAGAAGAGCATCTATCAATGTAAAACCAAAACTATTACCATCATCAACATCAGTTTTGTTTTTAAGCCCTACCCCATTGTCATTGATTTCAAAAACAATATCATTTTGTTCTTTTTTCAATTTTATATCGACTTCTCCTGTTTTTCCATTTGGAAAGGCGTATTTTAATATATTTGTCATCAATTCATTAAAAATCAAACCAAGAGGTATAACTCTGTCAATATCAATTTCAACTTTATCAATATCGTAATTTACCTTTATTCTCTTCTCGGTCACTTGATATGCTTCAAATAATTCTTTGACGAGTTTTTCGAAATATTCACCAAGCTCCATATTTACCAAATCGTTTTTTTTGTAGAGAAATTGATGAATGAGAGACATTGCCCTGACACGGTTTTTTCCATCAAGAGACACCTCCTTAGCTTTTTCGTCTTTTATATATTTTGATTGCAAATTGAGTAAACTTGTGATAAGTTGAAGATTGTTTTTGACCCTGTGATGTATTTCTTTTAGTAGAAAATCTTTTTGCCGGAGAGCTTTTCTGATAATCCTATTTTTTTCTTTCACTTTGAAGTAAGTAATTGCCAAAAACAATAAAAATAACAATGCGGCTCCTACTCCGCCTAGTAATAAATACTTCTCTAATCTTGCCTGTTTTATTCTATTTTCAAAAAGTGCATTATTAGCTTCCAATAGTTCGATCTGCTTTTGTTTTTCTTTAGCATTGTACTTTTCTTCAATATCCAAAATCATTTGCTTGGACTTAAACTTATATAGTGAATCAGATAAACTATGATAAATGTCACTCAACATAAGACTTTTTTTATAGTTCTTGTTTTGCTTTTCCAGAGATGACAATATTTTGTAATACTCAATCTTGTAAGGCAGATTATGTATTAGGCTGATAATTTTTTTAGCAGAAATCAAATCATTTTCTGCTTGCCCACACTTTTTCCTTTTTAGATTAATACTAGCTTTAATCAAATAATACTTTGCTTGAATACCTTTATCCTTGGAATACTTTATATTTTGAGAAGCCAAGTCCAAATACTTATTGATTTTCTCAGCATCAGATTGTTTGAAACCTAACTCCAGTAATAAAACATAAGTATTAAAAACATCACTATTCGATTTGTATTTAATGAAATTACCTTGTGCCAAATTATAGAGACTATCGCTTTTATGGTAATTGCCTTTTGCTTTTTCAATCAGGCCACTGAGAATAGCCAATTTGGTATTTGCAATTTTATAATTTTGGGATAATGCTATGGACATCGCTTTGGAATAATAAAATTCAGCTTTATCCAAATTGTTAATCAATAAAAAAAGTTTTGAAAGTTTTGATAAATCCATAACCTTTGGATACAAAAGATTATTAGGTCTGATTTCACTGGCTTTTTTTAGAGTATTTATCGCATCAAAATATTTCCCTTTATCCAGATAAATATTAGAATACCTAAAATACAGGGAAGACATCGATATACTATCATTCAATTTAATAGCGATTTTCAGGTTTTTATCCAATATATTTAATACATCATCAATCGGGTAATTCAATTTCCACATCATCTCTGCTTTTCCTAATGAGGCTCTGATTGACAAATGCGTAGGAATATCCTTTAATAATAATACACTATCATTATATTCCAATGCTCTTTGATATTCCTTGCCCATTTGGCGCATCATTGCATTAGACAGGTAGTATAGTGCCAACAAAGAATCGGATTTTTCTTCTTTCAGTAATTTAATTATTTTCTTTGATACTTCAAAATAGGCATCTCTATCTGTCATCATCAATCTTTTGGATATTTTACTCAAAGAATCCAACTCAGATTGAGCATTTGAAACACAAACTGTAGAAAGAAATATTAAGACATAAAGGACTCTAAACATAAATATTTACTTTTGGTATAAAAGTAATATATTTTATTTACAAAAGCCCTATTTTCATAATAAATTGTCGGCAAATAGACGACAAATAGTATAATTTTTTAGTGAACTTTCAACTGTCCCGAATTGAGGATATGCAAATTAGCTCCTGATTCCGTAACTATTTTATGACACTCATATACTCCATCAATTTCAGGATAATTTGTCAAACCGGAGGGAATCAATACCTCTGAAACAGCTTTAGGAACAACTCCCTTCTCCCAGTTATCACCATTATTCCAGTCTGTATTTACAGCCCCATTCCAAACATAAATCCTGTTATATGAAAATTGTTCAATGACAGTTCCATCTGAACGAATCGCACTAAAATACAATGTATCTCCACTAATATGTAACTTTGTAAAATGGTTAGATTGATCAACTTTCACAATATTGGGATAAGATGAATTCGGACTATAAAGTGGTGCTCCACCACCACCGGTTGTTATATGATTCACTCTTTCTACTACTGCTCTTGAATAATAATGATTGTGCCCGTTAATCACAAACTGAACATCGTATTTTTCACATAGAGGCTCAATATAGTTTTGTACATCTGTATTATTTCCATGTCCACCGGCAGACCACCCCGGTTCATGAAACATAAGTATCTTCCATTTTTTTGTAGTACTTGCAAGGTCATTTTCAAGCCATTGATATTGTGGGCTCCCGGGACTATAACCAGAATATTGATCTACAATAGTAATGTGAGCAGGTCCATAATCAAACGAACCATAAAAATAGCCGGATGCATAAAATGGGTAAGGAAAATATTTAGAGAATAATACCCCGTTGTATTCATGATTACCCAATGCTGCCATAATCGGTGCAGATTGAAAAAGCTTTCTGATATTTGTATTCTGAGAATTAAAAAATTGGTTATCCCAATCACTTTCACTATTTCCATTGGATACCAAATCCCCTGAAAATAATAATATTGTTTGTGATTCAGGATCACTCGAAAATGTATTCAGAATCTCCTTTGCGACCAAATCGTGTTTATTGGGGTGAGTTCTTGTATCACCGTAAGCTATTAATGTTATTTCAGAAGCATTGTCAACCGGACCGGATACAAAATGCCCGTCAACGGTGTCTGTGTTTGCAATAACCCTATAATAATAATCCGTAGAGTATGCCAAACAGGTTATTGTAAATTTGTGTTGATGATCATCACCATACTCTGTAGTTGTTTGAGTACCTGCACTGTAGCTTTGATCAGTCCCCCATTTAATAGTACAATCTTGGGTATTATCCAATTGCCATAAAACAATTACTTCACTATTGTCATTCGAATAAATCAAATAAGGCTCTTTTCTAAAAACCGGCTGAATTTGGTCAGAGGTAGAAAGTTTCAGGTCAAAACTTATATCCGAACTTGATGAACTTCGTTGATGAACTTCAACAGCGATAAGATTTGTGCCAGACACCAATTGATCTGAAGAAATAATATACTCATTAAAAATATCTTCATCTGATCCCCCAACTGTACCGGAAGCGAGTGTAAGATAATCTATATTCCCCGATGGCATATTGGTTCTTTGTACTTCGGTTCCGTTTATGTAAACAACAGCTCCATCATCCCTGAGTATATTTAAACTAAGAAAGTCAGTTTCATTTGGATTTGAAACATTGAACTCATGTCTAAAATAGTATGTGATATATTTATTATTAGAGTTCCCTCCATAACTCAATTCAGTTGTTTCATCCCCGTCTCCATAGCCCAATTGTGCATTACCTGAAGCCCAAGATGAATCATCAAAAGACATCTCTTTCCAGGCAGTTCCCTGATTAGTACCATTATCCAAATACTTCCACTCTTCTCCTGCTTGTATATATTGAGTAGGCTCAGTTGATAATTCGAGATTGAAACTTATATCTGAACTTGATGAACTTCGTTGATGTATTTCGACAGCAATAATGTTTGTACCAGCTACCAATTGATCTGAGGAAATAAGATACTCATTAAATACATCTTCATCAGATCCACTGATTGTACTTGATGCATGTGTAAGATAATTTATAGCACCCGAGGGCATATTGGTTCTTTGCACTTCAGTTCCATTGATATATACAACAGCCCCATCATCCCTCAAAATTTCTAAACTTAGACTATTTGATTGGTTTGGATTAGTTACACTGAACTCATGTCTAAAATAATAAGTGATATACTTATTATTAGAGTTTCCTCCATAACTTAATACAGTTATTTCATCTCCGTCTCCATATCCTAGCTCAGCATTGCCTGATGCCCATGATGAATCATCAAATGACGGTTCTTTCCAAGCACTCCCCTGATCAGTACCGTCATCCAGATATTTCCAATTTGCATTTTTTTGAACTAAGATGGTTTGACCGGTTAAATGGGCATTAACCGTTAAAACAAGAAAATACAATAAAAACAATTTGAAAATTTTTGAATTTTGCATAAAAATAGCTTTTACTCATTTAAAGAAAAAACATTAAGTTATCTTTAACAAAAAACTGATAACATTGAAATTATATAACTCAAAAGACCGGCTTTTGTAACATCAACCACTCTAAAAAGCAAAGATAGTATTTTGCTATCAAAATATTATAATTAGGATTAAAAAGATGTATTTCATTTTTTCGCATTTAATATTGTTTTTCCTATTTGTATAGATCACCCCTCTTATGAAATTAATACTTTATACTTCTATAACCCGAATTATTCATGGTTTTTCGTTATGAGAGTTCAAAATACCAATAATAAAGGGAAGTGCAAGAAATTTTTACCGAGTAAATGGACTCCCATTTTTAAGCATTGCCTTTAATTGCAGGTAGTTTGTGCTCGTAATTGAAATACTTGTGTATAATTCAGGATAAAATACATCAATGTGCCGATACCACTAAATATGGATAAAAAAAGCTATTAACCAACTAAAATGCGTGCCGTAGATACGCTATATTAATCACATCAACAAAACTTCTTGTAAAAAAGCGAAAAAATGAAATGCACCTAATTAAAATATTGCAAATCCACGACAAAACATAAAAATTTTCAAGATATTTTATCATTTTATTTGATATATAAACAAATCTGTTTTATCTTTGACCTACCGTTCAGTCATAAATCGATAATATGAGTCCGAGAACACATACACAATGGGAAGAAATAAGGGGTA
>JALVEG010000256.1 GCA_027031145.1 Saprospiraceae bacterium
ATCTACATTTAATGCATTTTTATCAGAAATCACAACGCCTGATATTTTTACATTATCATTCATTGTTGCCTGACCTGATGTAAATAGATCTCTTACCGATTTAATAGTTATCAATGTCTCGTTTCCTGTACTACCTCCGCATCTTTCCTGATAGAAATTAACATCTTTTACACTTCTTAGATATCCCTGATAATCACTTCTATATTTACCCAAAATACAAGTCAATTCTCCATTCATTGCAGGAATTGTATCATTGGCAAATTCTGCATAACCACTTGTTCTGACAATAAATTCTCTCTTGGAACAATCCACTAAAGTTCTGTTGACATCAACATGAGCTGTTCCGTCAGCAAATGTCGCTCCTACATCACCGGTTGAAAACTGAACATTAGTAAATTTAACCAAAGTGCTTATATCATCATCTGAAAATTGTCCTATTTTCATTTCCTTTGCAATAACAGGATTATTCAGTGATCCGCCAACAACGATATCGCCGACTTCTTTGAATGCAATAGAAACCAAAGTCCCTTCAGATACCAGAGCACCAAGTTGCACGACTCCGTGATCATCACTAAGAACAAGACTTTTTGCTTTTACAAATACCTTTCTGCCAATAGGATATTTACCATACAGGTCTCTTCCGTCGATTAATATTTCTATTCCCGCAGTTTCATCCTGAACGACTATTTTTTTATAAAAATTCCCTGTACTGTCATTTGCGATAACAACTGCACTAAAAACCAAATCTTCATCAATAGTTTCAAAAGAACCTGAGGAATGAAGTGCTTTAAGTTCTTTAATTGTTGTATTTGTTGCGATGTCCGGATCTTTGAATGGAAATTCGGGTTCATCAAATTTATTATCCACACAAGAACTAATTATAAATGTACTAACTAATCCTATAAAAAGGTAATTAAATAATTTCTTCATTTTTATTTATTTTTAATTTGTTTCTAAATATTTATTATAATCTTAAACTTACGCTAATATAATAATTGGTCCCATACGCATAAAAATACCTTGAAGGGAATTTGGAAATATCCTTGGATTGATAATCAAATCTAAATTGTTCATATCCTCCCGTAATAAAATCGGTATTATTCAGGATATTGCTAACACCAACATTCAGATAAATATATTTTTTACCAAATTTCCATGATTTACCCCCAAAGAAATCCAATGTATAATTTGAATGTAATTTTTCCTGATCTATTACGCTATGCCATAATTCAGGATGAGCTGTTTTATCAATACCATCTACTGCTCCATCGGTTCTCCTGTCCGGGAAAAAATCAAGCCAAATGTCATCAAAATAATTAAATGAAAGAGTTGCAAACCAATATTTAGGTGAATTGTATCTCAATCCAAATGACATTGCTTTCTGAGGTGTTCCCGGAATCCTGTAATTTTTCATATAAACGGTTCTATCTGTCAATACTTCCGCCGTATTATCCTGGGCAATTGTAGCTGAGGGTCTGCTTGTATACAAGTATTGTCCCAGAGCTGCAACACCGCTGACAGAGAAAGATGAAGTTAATTTATATTCGGCACTCAATTCGGTACCAAGATGCAATTCATCTATTCCTGTCATTATATAGTTAACAAAACTTCTTTGTTCATCGTGATAGAAGCTTGTCGTTTTTGTTTTGTTCTTAATATTTGTATAATATCCCTGTGCTTTAATCGAAAGTATAGGACTTTTATAAACATAAGCCATTTCACCACCTAAAATATTTTCGGATTGAAGATCATCAACCGATTCATCTCTTGTACGAGGTGAAAGATATGCATTTCTGGCAAATGGGGCTTTTGTCATCATTAATCCATTTGCATAAATATAATTCCTGCCATTGATCTTAAAAGTAACTCCAGATTTCAATCCATAATTAAAGAACTTATGAACATCCCCTTTCCCATAAGAATTTTCAGGAAACTTTCCATTTTTATAATGTCCGTCCCTGTAAAAAGATGTATTGGACAATTCCAATGCCAGATAAGCATCAACTTTATTAAGACTCACTAATGCTTTTCCCCATCCTTTGGCAAAAGAAGTATTTATATCATAATTATATCCATAATCATCACCGACTCTGACAATTCTGTCCGGATTATTCAGATCATATTGCAATTTATCATTATCTTCAGGAAAATCACGTTCAGCAAATTTATCTCTGTTCAGATAAAAAGTCCCTCCAAGCAAATCAACAAGTTCCTGAAAATATGCAGTCTTTTGATTTATATAGCTTACTCCTCCAAAAATACTGGTATTTTCACCTATTGTAGTTTGAATATTAGTATTGAATGTGATTTTTGTAGGATCTTTTCTTTGTTCTTGCAATACATAATTGGAAAATTTTTCATTTGAAATATCACCTGTATATCCAATTTCCTTCAAAATAGATCCGGAACCTGCTTTATTATATTCATAAAGATCTGCCCAATCAACTTGTCTTAAATTTTCATTATTAACATACAAATTATATAATCTGTTATGCATTTCTTCACTGAGCTGATAGCTTGGCATATATCTATAATAATCAGGTCTCGGGTCAGGTGCATTATACCAATCCAATCTGGTACGTCCGTATCTTCCTGACATATATCCCAGCGAAGTATTGATCTCGGTATTCAAATTTGGTTTCCAAACATGTCTTAACACCGTAATCGGTTGAAAACTATTGCTAACTCTTGAATTCCTTTTTTTACCGTTTTGATAACCCCAATAAGAATTGTAATAATGAGATCCTGCCAGTTCATACATTTCTTTAGTTGCACCTCCGGCACCTCCTCTTTTATTAGGAGATGCAAGAACAACCAAATTTATAAGTTGTTTTTCTCCCAATTTCTTATCGATACTAATAAATCCCGAAAAAGCATCATAAAACGTACCGGGTTTAAATCCTTCCTGCGCCCATCTTCTGGAACCTGACAAAGTCAAAGCCCAACCGTTTTCCATCATTCCTGTTGAGTAAGTTGCCATTATACGGTTTCTATATGAACGGTTGGAAATAGCATAAGAGACTCTGGTTTGTTTCCATTGATCCGAAGCAAGTAAACTTACATTTGTTGCTCCTGCCAAGGCTCCAAAATCAAAAAATGCAGGTTCAAGCGAACTACTACTATTTTTTCTTCTCATCACATCGTTAAGTCCTCCCCAGATACTCCATGCAATATACCCGTCATCTAGATTATTCATTGGCATACCGTTAAGATACATGTTGCCATATTCATTTC
>JALVEG010000257.1 GCA_027031145.1 Saprospiraceae bacterium
TATCTGGAGACCGAAAATGCAGTTTCCCCTACCCTTGCTGGAAAAAGACTGTACTAAAAAAGACATACCTTTGAAGCTGGAAAACAGTGAATTTTTTGCAAAATATTCCTTAAATAATGCATTTATTGACTTAAGTTTGATGGGAGGATATACCTGGGACGATGATCCGGCTATGCATATAAATAAAATAATCGATCCTGCTACAATGCATCCAAAAGGAATTAAACTGACTCCTGAACATCATCGTCTGACTCTTGCCGGAGGAAGTTTCAGTACAGACCTTGCAGGTTTTGTTTTAAGGGGAGAAGGAGCATATTATTTTGATAAATATTTCAACACCCAAGATCCTGCAGCTGTTGATGCGCTTGCTCAAAAAGACTATATCAATTATGTTGTCGGATTGGATAAAACGATCGGGGATTGGAGATTATCAGGACAATTTATTCAAAAGATCATTATGGATTATGAAGACCCGGTAATGCAAGATCAATATCAAAACCTTGCAACACTTCTGATAAGCAAAACTATGTTCAGGGAAAAAGTACGCTTTGAATGGTTTACATATTACGGTTTCAATGAAAATGATGCTTTATCAAGGATAAGAGTATTTTACATGCCTTATGATGCCTTGAGTTTTGAACTTGGAACAAATATCTTTGTTGGTGATAAAGGGCAGTTTGGTCAGTATGACAAGAATGACATGGGATATGTGAGGGTGAAGTATAGTTTTTGATGCTGGGGGACATAATGTGAATGAGCGAGTGGGAGAATGGGCGATTGAGCGAGTGGGCGATTGTTTTTTTGTTCGGTATTTGGTGTTCCTTTTTTGGAAGTTTCAGTTTTGAAAGTTTGAAGGTTTGGAAGCGATGCCCTAAGCGTTTTACTGAGTAATTGCGACGAAGGATAAATTATATCGATAGGTTTGGAAGTTTAAAAAGCGAAGTCAGAGACATTCGCTTATCAGGGGTTGCATCACAGTCGGAATTAGGATTTACCCGTAGAATGATATTCAACGGGGTGAAGGATTTAAGGATTGTAGGATTTTTAAAAACAAAATGGATCACGTATATTTGTGTAAATATTATCAAACAAAAAAGAAAAAATTATCATTATGTCAGTTTTATTTGATGAAAATAGATTTTTAAAAAGCCAAAAAGCAGTTAATAAAGGTAAAAAGAAATATGCTTTAAGAGCAGCAATACTTCATACTGTATTCTTCTTAATTTACATACCTCTTTTCACTTATATTTTTGATAGAGATAATATTTTATCAGTAAGATATATAATTTATTTAATTATTTTTTCAATACTTTTTTTCATAGCCATGTATTTTGTATATAAAAAAGATTGGGAAAAGATTGCAAATAATTATGAAGAAACCGTCGAATATTATAAAAAACACGATCCGTCTTTTCTTGAAAAAGTATTAAAACATAATTAATAGTATGGGAGTAATTTTTGATAAAAAGAAAATCAGGAAAATACATAAAATCATAAATGGGAATCGTAAAAAATATGCTGTAAAAACTTCTATTATTGCCTCAGTGGTATATCTTTTAGTAGGAGGCACACTGGATTATCTAATAGATCCAGAAAATTTTCAAACCAAGAATGAGGTATTGGAACTTACTCTAAAATTTATTGTTTTCTTTTTTATAATGTATTTTATTCTATATTATAATTGGAGATATATGAAAAAAGATTATGATGATACAATCCAATACTTTGAAAAGAATGATCCTTCTTTTCTTGATGATATTTTAAAAGAAAAATAGTCAAAAATATACTTACTATCGCTTAATGCGGAAATAAAATTTCAGCTAAAGCCCAATAAAGTACAAATAACCCTGCCAAAGTACTTAAAATCACAAAAATGCTAAAATCTTTCTTTTTTACAATACTGTAAATACCGATAAAAAAAGCAAATATTCCACTTATTGCAGCGAGAAGAATTGTAATCGCAAGTTTTGGGTTGCTGAAAAAGGTATCCCCTCCTCTTTCTCCCAGATTTGCGATATAAAAAAATATAGCCATAAAAACTAAAAAAGAAATTATAAGTCCTATTGACCATTTTCCTGATGAAGTTTTAGGAGTAAAATAATTTTTCATCTGAATATGTTTTTGTTTTTTATAAAATTATTACAAATTTTTTGGAATTTTCGATAAGAATATATTTCATCATTTTCCAATTTGCTTGTCGTTAAATCCGACAATACATTTTCCTTATTATCATAAATAAATTGCCCGTGATATTCATAAGTTGCATTTCCCAATAGTCTAACCGAAAATCCCGTATCATCTTTTAATGGTAAACATTTCACCATACCTCCCTCATTATAAATATTCAACCATTTATTAAAATAAGTTGATCCTAGTAAGGCTGAAGTAACGCTAACCGCGGACATTGCAGTACCGCATGAAGCAGTCAAGCCAACACCTCTTTCAAAGGTCGAAACAAAAATCGATTCTTCATCGATCATTTTAAAAAAACTGACATTTACACCTTCATGAAAAATATAAGGTAAATTGTTTGCTTTATTCCCTGTTTCTTCAAGAACTTTCAGATCAATAGACTCCACATTAGCTATTATATGCGGATTACCGGTGTTAATTGTTGTAAATTTTAAGGAATTTGATAATTCCCTTATGTAATCATTAAGTACTGAATAATTTTTATTATATGAAATGCTTATACCGGGAATAACAACACTAAAAGAAGGTACATTTACGAAGATATCATCTTCTTTTTGCACTTCCATGACAGCATTCATTGTTTCTATATAAAGTTTTTCTTTTTTGAGCAATTCAATTGCTTTTCTGGCAATACATCTGATCCCGTTGCCACACATTTCGGGTTCAGAGCCATCCGCATTAAAAATTCTCATTCTTGCATCTGCTTTTTCACTTGACAACAAAAACAATACTCCATCCGCACCTATAATACCATCTCTGTCACAAACTAATTTGGTTATACGTGAAAAATCCATTTCATTTAGAACTATATTTTGAGAAATGCCGTCAATCAAAACAAAAACATTTCCTGAACCATTGCATTTTATGAATTGAATTTTCATTTTTTAATATGTTAATTGTATAAAGTTATTAAAATTCACAACAATATGCAAGTAATGAGTCAATTCTGTGTTAATATTTCTAAAATTAAAATAATATTGCTTAAAGATAGTTTCGAATAGTATTGTTTTTATAACTACCCGGGTAGAATCATTTTGATTGAAAAATTTTTTTTTCATTTCAAAAGCATCCTATCCTGGTAGTTACAAGTTTTTTATTAGTTTTGCATCCTTAAAAATCTATTTTATGTTGAAAATAAGTAATAAGTTTCTGTTTATATTGCTGGTGGCTATTATAGGTGCGGAATCCTGTCAATCCCTTAAAAATATTACAAATAATAATAGCAATGATAATAACCATTCTACCGAAATAACAAAATTCGATACTAGTTATGTTATTTCACAAGAGAAAATCGGACTTGATCAAATTGAAAATAAAAAACAGAATACTTTAGCAATAAATGAAGATAACAAAAGCAGTAAAAACAATATAGATACTACCAGTATTATCGAACAATTTTTGAATGACACATCATTATTTTCAAGAACATATAAAGACATTTCTCATTTTAAGAACCGAAGTTATGGTTCACATGATTTCATAGCCGAAGACACCAGAATGATCAAAGGTTCTGCAATAGTGGATCAACTTGATAGTCTCGCTCAGGTAAAATTCTATAATAAATACTATTTTGAATCTGATCCGGCAATACTGAATACCAACAATTATACTTCAGGTGAAGTGCCTGAATTCACTGATTCAGTGTACAATATGAGAATTGAAAGATTAAACCTTCTTTCACCTATCAATCTGACTTATAATGAGCATGTAAAAGGTTTTATAAAAACATATGCTGTAAAAAGAAGAAAATTAACCTCATTATTGTTAGGTCTAAAAGAAATATATTTTCCTTTGTTTGAAGAGGTTCTGGACAAATACGATATGCCGCTGGAGTTGAAATACCTTGCCGTTGTAGAAAGTGCCTTAAATCCCACTGCGGGAAGCAGAGCCGGAGCAAAAGGATTGTGGCAATTTATGTATAATACCGGTAAAATTTACGGACTCCACAGCAATTCACTGGTAGATGACCGTTTTGATCCATACAAGGCAACAGAAGCTGCAGCAAAGCATTTGAAAGATCTTTATGATATCTACGGAACCTGGGATTTGGCTCTTGCTGCTTACAATTCCGGTCCCGGCAATGTCAATCGCGCCATAAGAGCAGCAGGAGGAGTAAAAGATTATTGGGCTATCTGGCCATTTTTACCACGGGAAACCAGAGGTTATGTGCCGGCTTTTATTGCAGTAAACTATATTTTCAATTATGCTTCGGAACATAATATATATCCAATAGATCCCGGTATTTTATACAATGATATTGACAGTGTTTCCGTACATGATGTTCTGGCATTTGATCAGATATCCGAATTTTTAAATATAGATATGGATGATCTTAAATTTTTAAATCCATCCTATAAGGAAGGTATTATACCTGCCACTGACGGAAAAACATATATTTTAAGATTACCAAGAGAAAAAATAGGTGATTTTTTAGAAAATGAAAGCAGTATCTACAAATTCAAATCAAGTAAGGGAATTGAAAAGGATAAACTATTGGCACAAATAAAAAAAGCCAAGGAAAGAACAATTCATATTGTCAGAAGAGGTGAAAATCTGGGATATATTGCAAAAAAATACCGTACAACTGTCGGTACTATTAAACGACTTAACCACATGAGATCCACCAGGATCTATCCCGGACAAAAACTTATAGTATATGTTGGTCAAAGCAACTATAAAAAACCGGCAAGATCAACTAAAATAAATAGTAAAAAATATAAGTATCATACGATCCGGCAAGGAGATACACTTTGGGATATTGCCAATAAATACAATGCTTCCGTATCACAGATAAGACGTTGGAATGGTATCAGAAATTCTCACCGTCTTAAATTAGGAGAAAAATTGATTGTAGGCAAAAAGGGATAAAATGAACAAACTCACAGGTATAATTTTATGCGGGGGCAAAAGTTGTCGTTTTGGACAAGACAAAGGTTTATGCACATTGGCCGGTAAACCGATGATCGAATATCCCTTGCAGGCATTAAAAAGTATATGTGATGACATAATTATAAGTTCAAATGATCCCAGGTACGATAATATCGGGTACAAGGTAATAAAAGATGATGTTAAAAATATCGGTCCTTTAGGAGGGATTTTTTCTGCTTTACAAGAATCTAAAACTCAGGATAATATAATTGTTTCTTGTGATATGCCATTTGTAAATGACAGATTATTGAATTACATAATGGAAAATAAAAACAATCATCTTGTAGCTGCTGCATTTGAAGGGCAATTCGTTGAACCCTTATGTTCGTATTACAACAAAGAAGTACTGCCGATAATAGAGCAATTGATCGAAGAAAAACAATTCAAGCTCCGGATATTGCTAGAAAAAGCAAATTACAAAAAGATTATTATTGATGAAAAACTCAATTTTTATAAAAATCATTTGTTTTTGAACATTAATACCAGGAGTGAATACGAAAGAGCTGAAAAGATTTTAAAAAAGTGATATGACAAAAAAAGAAAAAGCGATAGCAATTGCAGGTATTCTGGAAGAACTATATCCCGAAACTCCAATTCCACTGAAACATAAAGATCCTTATACTCTTTTGATCGCTGTATTGCTATCAGCACAAAGCACAGATAAAAAAGTAAATCAGATCACCCCTATCCTATTTGCAAAAGCAAATAATCCCTACGATATGGTGAAATTAAGTATTGATGAGATCAGGGAGATAATAAAACCAATAGGACTTTCACCTCAAAAATCAAAAGCCATCTACAATTTATCAAAAATACTTATAGAAAAGCACAATGGTAAAGTTCCCGATACTTTTGAAGACCTTGAAGCGTTGCCCGGAGTTGGTCACAAGACCGCTTCCGTCATAATGTCCCAGGCTTTCGGATATCCTGCATTTCCTGTAGATACCCATATCCACCGGTTGGCATACAGATGGGCTTTAAGCACCGGTAAAAGCGTCAAAAAGACAGAAGAAGACCTAAAAAGACTATATCCTGCAGAAATGTGGAACAAACTGCATCTTCAAATCATATATTTTGGTCGTGAATATTGCCCTGCCAGGGGACATGACCCTGAAAAATGTCCCATTTGCTCAAAATACGGGAGGAAGAGTTTGTTTAAATAAGCTCTATTATACCAAATTAACTATAGATTGATACATTTATTCAATTTTAATTTCTCAATATTTTCATTAAAAATACTCGACATAGCAAGATTATGCTCTTTCCTTTGCACACAAGTTGATTTTACCAAAAAAATGAAACATTCTAGCACCCATCCCCGGCCCTTCCCTCACAAAGGGAAGGGAGAAGTGGAGGTACTTGATTAATAAAAATAGCTATTTGAAAATTATCTTGTTTTATAACTAAATTGTATTTTTTTGTGAAAAAAGCGGTGCTATTGCGGTTTACCCCGTGAAATCAACGAAGTATTTCACTGGGGGTTGCAGCTTCCTCACTTGTAAGGGAGGATTGAGGTGGGTTCTAAATAATATAAAAAAAACGAAAAAATAAAATGCACATATAATATTTGTATTCCAGGAAAGGGCTATACCTTTGTTTTTTAACTCAATCCTGAAAAAAATCCTATAATATTTATACAATTTATTAAGGTTTATTTGAAATTACTTCCTCTCATAATACATCACAATAGATGCTTTTTGGATAGTTGCAAAATTCAGGTTAAATCCTACAGTTGCAGGGCTTGCATCTTTATCCAGATCGAGTTTCTCTTTATTCAGAGCATATACCGTGATCAGATACTGATGAATACCATGTCCTTTTGGGGGACAAGGACCTCCATAACCATATTGTCCGAAATCCGTTTTGCTTTGCACTGAACCTTTTGGAGCAATGTTCAATTTAATATTTCCTGCATTTGTTTTAAGTTCATTAACACCGGCAGGAATATTGAATATCAACCAGTGCCACCATCCGCTGCCTGTAGGAGCATCTTTATCATAGATCGTCACGGCAAAACTTTTGGTTCCTTCCGGAGCATTTTCCCATATCAGATGAGGTGACTGATTTTGTCCTCCACAACCAGAATATACTTGCTTTAATGTTGCCTGACCACCGACATCATCGCTTTTGAGTGTAAAAGTCTGAGTTTGGTTTTGACTACATCCTGTCAATGCTAAAAACAGCATAAGGAACAATGATAAATGTAATTTTTTCATGCGTTTAAAATTTTTTGTTAATAATTTTACTGGTAAGGACATTTATTGCCGGAAAAATCTATTTAATGACATACTCCTGAATTAAAACATCGGTCGGAATATGAAGTGAAGAGCTTATTCTTCTTATCATTTCCAATGTTAATTTTCGTTTTTTATTTAGTATTTCACTAACCCTGCTTTTAAATCCTACTACTTCTGCAAGATCTTTCTGTTTCATCCCTAACTGCTCCATTCTGAATTTTATCGCTTCTATTGGATCCGGCATTTCAATAGGGAAATTTTCGCTTTCATAATTATCAATTAAAATTGAAAGAATTTCTAATTCATCTCCTTTTTCCGTACCCTTTTTTGCATCAAAAATCAATTCCAGTCTTTCCAATGCCAGTTGATAATCTTTTTCACTTTTTATAGGTCTAATATTCATTTTTATAGGTTTTTAGCATTTATTTTATCATATTCTGCATGTGTTCCAATAAATAATATCCAGGATATTTGAAATTCAAAATTTATTTTTATTATTAATCGATAATTATTTCCTTTAATATTAAAAACAATTTTGTTATTTTTTAAAATACTTGCACTAGGATATTCTGCTTTTAAATCATTTATATATTTCCAAGATGATTTTACCATTTCACGATACCATGATTTTAATCTTTGTTCACTATCAGGATGCTTAATCCAAAATTCTCTTAATGCTTTTCTTGATATTACTCTCACATTTATTTATTTACAATGCAAATATATATAATAAAGTTCCCATAACGGTAAATTTATAACAGTTTTTTATTAAATCCTTTATAAACCATTTAAATAAAAAATATATGGAATCAATTTATAAAATGTCAAATTAACGTGCTATTATTCAAATATGATGTTTCTGCGTATTTCATTTCGTTTTTACTAAATATTCGACCTGAATAGTTACTCTCCATGTAATATTTTCACCAATAATTGAACACCAAATAAACTATAAATTTCAATAGTAAATTACATAGGAATATGGATGTAGTTCAACACAGCCTGTCCCGCAAAAGCGGGAGACTACTCGCCGGGTTCCCGCAGAGCGGGACAGGCATTTCAGACTGCTCATAGTCCTGTTTATTTGGCAGTCACCATTTTGTTTTATTTTTGTTTACTGTCTAAAAGCCAGTCAATTGCATTTATTTGTTTCACTCCGTTATGGTTTCCTGTTTCATAATCCATTGTGATGAGTAGTCTTTCATTAAAATCCGGAATTTTATTAAACGGAGCTAATTCTCGTTCAAGTGTTTTCTTCTCTTTAACAGTATATGCTACTTGAATATATTGTGTATAACCATTTTTACTTCGAACAACAAAGTCGACTTCAAGATTATCTGTTTTTCCTATCCAAATTTGATAATTCCGACGTAATAATTCAAGATATATCACATTTTCCAGTAAATGTCCTGCATCCGCTGTAAGTTCTTTTCCTAATAATGCATATCGTAAACCTAAATCTACAAGATAATATTTTTCCTGTGTAGCCAGATGCTGTTTCCCTTTTATGTCATATCTGTTTACCTTATAAAAAAGATAAGACTCAACAAGCGTATTAATATATTTTGATACTGTTTTATTATCAATTTTTTTCCCGGTTGCAGTAAGAACTCTTGCAATATTTCTTGCCGAAACCCTTGAACCAATACTATCAATTAGAAATTTAACAACTTCTCTATAAGATGTTTCATAATATATTTTATGCCTTTTCTGTATGTCATTTTCATAAATATTTCGAAAAATTGTTTTTAAATATTCATAAACATAGCTTTCCCCAGCTTCAATGAAGCTAACTGCTTCAGGGAAACCACCTATTCGCATATAATTAGCAAAAGCACGGTCGGGATTTGCTGTTCTTCCTGTAAATTCCAAATATTCGGCAAATGAAAATGGTAGGACATTGATTTCATATGCTCGGCCGGTAAGCAGTGTTGCCAATTCGCTTGATAAAAGGTATGCGTTGGAGCCTGTAACATATAAATCTATATTTGGAGTAACGTATAATCCTTCAAGCAGTTTTTCAAATTCCGGAATATTTTGAACTTCATCTATAAAAACATAATTTGTTTCGTTTTCTCGTAATAATGATTGGATATAATCGTAAATTTCTTTCCAATTTTTCTCGCCAAGAAAACGGAATTCGGGCAAATCCATATTTATGGAAATAATTGATATACTTGATTTTTTTCCCTTTAATAATTCCTGAAATTGTAATAGTAAAGTCGATTTACCTGCACGACGAACACCTGTAATAACCTTTATAAAGTTTTTATCTTTTAGAACAAGAAGCTTGTCAAGTAATTTATTTCTTAAAATCTTTTGCATATGTTTTTTTATTTTTATGCCACAAAGATAATTAAAATTCCTCAAAGTATTTTAATTTATTCAGTTTGAGGAATTATTTAGAGATTCGCTCTTTGTTTTGGTGCTGCCTGACGGTTTCGTGTATGGTTAGTGGCGAATATACTAACTGTCAGCGTTTTGAACAAGTAGCAATGTTAAATTTTCGGGGAATTTCTTAGAAATTCTTTGAAAATTTGCCATTGCGTCATATCGCTTGTTGAACTAAATCCGCCACAGGCGGATAGCTTTTTAGAACAAAATTAGTATTTTTAGAAGAAAAAATGTAACTTTGTGTTTCAATTCTTCTTTTTCTCTATAGTCACATAGAGATTTTATTCAAAAAAACAGTATTTTGGTCGTAAATTACATAGAAATGCGGATGTAGTTCAACACGGACTACTCGCTGGGTCTTTCAGACCGCTTATAGTCCTGTTTATTAGTGTCTCGCATTTTTTCATTATAGGATGTTTGATATTGATTTTGAATCAATTTTTGCATCAATAGCCTTTAATCGTTCATTCGGATACCCCTTGCTTCTCATACCCTTTCCATTAAGCATTTTTCCTTCAAGAGGATATAATTTATTTATGCTTCCATCTAATAAATTTGCTTCCTCTTTAGAAAGAATGATTACTTCGCTCATTTTCATAATATTTTTTATATCCTCAAGATTAGGCTTAAACCCTAAAGCGACTAATTCTTTCATCAAAAGAGAATTTGGAAAAATATGTTCGTAATGGACTTCGTTCCATAATTCTTTATTATCTCCTTTGAACTCTTCCAATGCCTTAACAGCACGAATTGTTATTTTGTGATGCTTTAGATATAAATCAATCTTTTTCCAAGTATTTTTCCCATCTTTAGAAATACCAGGAAATTGTCTTAAATATTGTATAAAAATCTCTTTATAACCTGGTTTAAATATATTATGATAAAAATTTTCAGAATGTAAAGCACAATGTATTAATTTACAAACTTCTTCTTGAAATACATTCATTATAATCTAAATTTATTAATTTTATTAATTTGGGTTTTAAACTTTTCATCAGAAATAAATTTTATACCTTTATCTGGATTTTCTGAAACGATCTTATCGATAATCTCTTTTTCATTATTTATAAAATCATTTATAGAATTCTTAATTTCTAAAATATTTTGAGGATTCTTAATAATACATTTTTCCCAA
The DNA here is from genome assembly GCA_027031145.1 of Saprospiraceae bacterium. GTDB lineage: Bacteria > Bacteroidota > Bacteroidia > Chitinophagales > Saprospiraceae > JADJGA01. Next base: position 10,888 of record JALVEG010000257.1, read on the forward strand.
TAATTATAATTTGGATTTTCAACTTTCGGTATATTTAAAATTGGAACTAATATGTTTATAATTTCAATGCCATTTCCAAATTTACTACTGAAGTTATAATGAACTTCCTTCCTTTTATCATTCCATCTTATAGTGAATCCTAAATTATTTAAACCTGTTTTACCGTCTTTACCTTCCCAAAAAGAGAACTCAAAATATTTTTCATTTCCAATAAACCAAAATTTGTTTTCCAGTTTATTATTCCTATTAATTCTTCTTGTTGTAAATTTAATAGATGGGTTAATTTGATGCTTTCTAAGTAAAAAGTCTAAAATCTCTTCTTGAATATCTAAAATTTCCATACTATTTTATTATAAGGTTAATTTTTGTGGACACTAACGGTTCTGCCGTATGCGGCGTAGCCTGACGTTAGTCGGCTATGCTCGTTATACGGCTTGTTAGGCGGTCGTGCTTTGTCATTTCATTTTTATATCTGGCATTTCTTTTCCAAATTCACCATCAATTAAATGGATTTGTTCACGAATAATTGCCCTTTTAGTAAATGCCATATTTAGACAAAAGTTCTTAAATTCATCTTTCTTGATTCCATTAACATTTGTTATATGTGGAAATAGTAACTTTAAATAC
>JALVEG010000258.1 GCA_027031145.1 Saprospiraceae bacterium
AAGAAACAATAGTAGATTGGATTTGATCGCTGATGTTGAAAATGAAATCACTTTTCATAATGCAGATATAAATGATATTCCTGCTTTGGAGGAAACTGTTAAAGATATGGATTATGTAATTCATACAGCGGCAGTGGTATCTTTTAAGCCCAAAGACAGAAAAAAGATGATGAAAGTCAATGTCGAAGGAACTGCCAACTTGGTAAATATCTGTTTGGACACCGGTATAAAAAAGCTGATTCATATCAGTTCGATTGCTTCATTGGGAAGAAAAGAATCAGGAAAAATAATCGATGAAAACACCGAATGGGAGGATAGTAATACAAATTCGGATTATTCAATATCGAAATATTTATCCGAAATGGAAGTTTGGAGAGGTTTTACCGAAGGATTGGATATGGCTATTTTGAATCCCTCGATGATAATGGGAGCGGGATATTGGGATATAGGTACCAATGAGATAATCAAAAAAGTAAATTCGGGCTTGCGTTTTTATCCGACAGGCACTAATGGCTTTGTTGATGTCAGGGATGTGGCGGAGATGGCTATTTTGCTGATGGAAAAAGATATTTCCGGAGAGAGATTCATCTGTTCCGCAGAAAATGTAAAACTGGAAAGATTATTAAGAGAAATAGCATTAGGTCTCGGGAAAACCCCACCCGGAATAAAATTATCAAGATCGCTGATGAGGGTAGCAGCCTTTTTTATTGATCTGATAAGTTTACTCCCAGGATACAATTCCAATTTGAGTTCCCAGTCGATAAAAAATGCTTTTTTTGATTCTTTATACGATAATTCCAAGTCAGTGGACGTATTAGGATTTAAATATCGGGATATAAGCAAAACTCTTGCGGAAACAGCGGAATTATTTAAAAAGACTTATCCTGAAGGTAAAGATTTTGCTGTTTTGGAGTTATGAAATCATTTACCGGAGCATAAGATTAGCCCCTAACTCCAGTTAGGGGTTTATGGGATTTATACAAATTACAGGCAGAGTGCGCTTTAGTGTACTTACCATTTGAAAAATAAATATACGGGTACAAGTGTAGGGAAAAGAAATTATTTTTTAAGGGAGATTTCTTGTTAAAAGTTTCCCTAATCGAAACAAGTTTGCCATGCTTCCGTCAGTGGATGGACAAGAGCGCTCGCAAAATCCTGCCATTTTAATACCTGTGTCGTTTGAAATGGCTACGAATTTGCGAGCGGAAGCGAAGCAATCTCCCTTCCGTCAGAACCCGAGGTTTTTAAAATATACTTTAAAGAATATCTTTGCTTTTGAAAACGTTATTAAAAAGAATCGTATCTCAGGTATTAATAATCGGGCTAAAGTCCATAAATAGAGCAGAATACCATAAGCCGTCAGCTAAAGCAAACGGTAAAATCGCGCAGTAGATTACCGTCTGCTTTAGCTGACGGAGTTTGATAAGCATTGATACTTAGGGCTTTAGCCCGATAATAAGCAACCTGAGTAGTCAAAAAGAATCCAATTCTTCAAAGCACCACTGCGCAAAGGTAAAAGGTGTTGAAAAGAGAGGAGGATATTTGTTTTATCTTATAACCTTGCTTTAGGTGTATTTGATGATGTGGACGATAATGGTATTATCAGATACTCACCTGATGATTCAGAAAGAAAAGATACAATATTGTAGTATTTATTCTGTTTTTATATAAATCATACGTCGATTTCCGTATTAATAGACGTATCAGTATTTTCAATGTAATAATAAACTTGAAATATGATTTATCTAAAAACTTTTTTGATTTCCCTAATATTTTCTTTTTCAAATATGTCGTTTGCTCAGGAAGAGATTATGAGGTTAATTAAATCAGTAAATAATTTGAAGGCGAAAGGGAATCTTATAGAGTCTATTGATTCAACTAAAAAGTTACTTACTTTATTACCAAAATCCAATGTAAATGTACTATATTATGATATTGCTAAGAAATATGGGATATTAAAAATGGCAGATTCATGTTTTCATTATTTAAACTTAGCTTTTAATGAAAATATACCTATAAAAGTTCTTTCTGAACCTGATTTTTTTAATGTAATTGATGATCGAAGATGGAAGATTATTGAAGAAAATGCAATTTCAAAGTATGAATTGAAAAATGGAAATTTTATCAATAGAAATTTAGTAAAAAAATTGCTCAGAATGCATTTAAAAGATCAAGCATATTATTTTGAAATTGAACTTATAGAAAAAAATTTTAAAGAAACCGAATTTTTAAAATATCCGATTTGGGTTGCTAAAAGTTATATCAATGAACAAAATCAAGCAGAACTTAAGGATATAATCAATAAATATGGATGGCCAAACCCTAAAGAACTACCCGGAGATGCATCTCTCGGTGCATTTTTAGTTGCCCAGCATTGTGAAAGTCTTGATGAACAAATTTTATTTTATAATGCTTATAAATCAGCAAATTACCATGATACTTTATCGCTTCAGAATTTGGCATATATGGAAGATCGTATAAGGTTAAGAAAAGGGCTGCCTCAAATATATGGCACTCAATTTGAAATAAATGACAAAGGTGAAACAATATATCCCAATGTACAAGATCCCAAAAACTTAAACAAACGTCGAAAGGCAATTGGTCTTAAGGAAATTGATAAATTTAATGATTAATGCTGGAAAATTCATCGTTAATAATAAATTATGATAAAGCTTTTTAGTATTATATTTATTTTGATTTTAAATTCAAATTTAGTCTTTGCGCAAATATCCAATTACAAGTATCTTGGTGAAGAAACCCAAAAAATAGTATTGCCCGATAAGCATTTTAATCTTTTTTTCTCATTAAAAGATTATTATATTGAAAATGTATTTTTCCTCGAAAATGGAATATTATTATGGGATAAAAAAGATTCAAAATTTGTTTTAATTGATTATAATTCGTCAGTTGTTCTCGATGAATTCAGATTAACCAAAAAAGCGGGATTTAAAAAAGATGTTTATAATTTTTATAATCCTTATTTTTACAATTCTCTTGTAGAACCGTTAATAATCAATAGCGATAATGTGACTATGGGAATAGTCAAAACAAAAAGGAAATTGGGTTATAGAGGATATCAAATATTGAATGTAGGAATAAATAATAAAAAAATAAAAATCGATTTAATCCCCTTCAAACCTAAAAAACTATTTGAAAATGTAGAATACATAAACCCCGAATTTCCCGGATTCAAATATAAATTTGATGAGGGATTGGCTGTGCTTCAGT
>JALVEG010000259.1 GCA_027031145.1 Saprospiraceae bacterium
AGACTCTCGTGGTTAAATACTCTGTCGCTATTTTTAATGCAACATCGTCCGGAAATCGTTTTACTTTTCTTCTCATAATCCTGATTTTTGTTGACTTTTCGAGTCAACCTATTTCAGGACAAGACAAGGTAAGATACAATTTATTGGAAAGAGAAGCGGAAAGGGTATTATTCCCGATAGCTAAGAGATATGGGATAGGAGTTATAGTTAGAATTCCTATATTATTCGGTCTTTTGGCAGGAAAATTCACAAGGGAATCCAGATTTGGAGATGATGATCATCGAAGATTTAATCTATCTCCTGATTTATTGGAAAAATATCTAAATCAACTGGATAAAATGAAAGAATTTTTTGAAAAACACAAGGAATATACAATGGCGCAACTGAGTTTGAGATTTTGTCTATCCCATCCCGCAACACATGTTGTAATTCCGGGAATGAAAACATCCAAACAAGTTGATGAGAATATAGTAGCATCCGATCTGGATTTCATTAAATTTGAGGAATTTCCTGAACTTACATAAAGAATAACTACTCAGGTAGAGTCCATTTGGGTGCATTTCATTTTTTCGTTTTTCCACACTTTGCCTCCTGTTGAAATACTTCGTAGATTTCACAGGATAAATCTAACTCCTATACCTCGATAAGCCTGGCAACCGAAGGAAAACCCAACCCGCAATGTGAAAAAATGAAATATACCCTATTTTAAATGTTATATCACTTACTCCCTGTATATTTTTTTTACTTAAATGTTTTTAATAACTTTGTATGTCAATATTTTTTCAATTAATTTTCATTTCATGAAAGAAAATAAATTGTTTTAGTTTTTAGCATTGATTACAAATCGAAATAATATTGTATATTTGTTATAGCAACATAAAAAATATTTAAATGCAATACTCAATACGTACAAACAAGAAATATTTATTCATCTGTTTAGTATTGATTTTATTTTTCAAAATTAACATTTTTGGACAAGTACTCATAACAGAAGAAACATTTGACGACGAGCCTTATGGTGCAATTTCCGGAACTATGTCTAACGGAGAAAATTGGGAAGCAAACACTTTTGGTAATTGTGATGGAACTCCTGGATTTTGGGGGGTTGATGGTAGTCAATTTGTTTGTAATGATGTTGAGGGATTTAATTGTTGCAATTGTGGAGGCAGTGGAGGACCCGGAAATTGTGGGGATAACAAAAATGAAATGAATTTTGGGCCTATTGATATATCAACTTATCAGGGTGTAAGTTTCGAATTTGATGTAAGTCATCAGGGTGATCTTGAATGCGGTTCTCCTCCCGGGGATTGTCCCGCAGATCCTTATGATGGTTGTTTTGGAGGAAATGACCAAATAGTTTTTTATTATAGTGTTGATGGCGGTCCTTATGAGATATTTGAATATTATTGTGGAACTTTTTTTTGTTATCAGAATGCACCGCAAGTATGCAACTTAGATGGAAATGAATTGAATATTAGGATACACATGGGTAACCAGGCAAACAATGAGTATTACTTTATAAATCAATTAAGTGTTTATGGTTATACGGAATCACCCGCAAATGCAACTGCAAATCCCATGAATCCTTGTGAAGGGGATGATGTACAGTTGAATGAGGATGCTGGTTATGCGGTTAGCTGGGAATGGTCCGGACCCGGAGGTTTTACTTCAAATATACAAAACCCTGTAATATTTGGAATAGGTTTAAGTGCTGCAGGGATTTATACTGTTACAATTACAGATATTAACGGATGTACTTCTGAAAGCAGTGTTGAGATTACAGTAAATCAATCTCCGGTTGCATCTTTGGATGGCACAACAACCTTTTGTCCCGGAGATTGTAATGAGATAAATACAGTAATACAGGGAGGAACAGAACCTTATGATGCTTCATTTGAATTGATTATTGGAGCAATAACTTTACCATTTAACATACCGGCTTATGATGTCAATAATCAGTTGACTATTTGTTATTCAGGAAATATTTTTCCGTATTATGACAGTGGCGAAAATACTCTTTATGTTCCTTTATATATTACCGGCTCGGGTTCTTTGGTGTTGACAAATTTAGTTGATGATAATGGTTGTCAGGCACAAACGATAGATCCTGATAATATGACATTGATCTTTAAAGAAGAATTGGGAATTTCACCTGCAGGTCCTCTTGAAGAATGTGATTATGATTTTGATGGAGAAGCAACTTTTGATCTGACTGTACTGGATAATGTTCTTACCGGCGGTTCCGGAGGGCAGTCTTCAAACTGGTATGAAGATCAGGATTGTAATACGGCTATTTCCAATCCGGGTTCATTTACCACTCCTACGACTACCGTTTATGTATTTTTAACCGATGATTCCGGTGATAAATGCAATTCTGACACGCTGCCTGTTGACCTTATTGTTCTTGATATACCTAATCCGGGAGAAGATAATACTGTTGAAGCTTGTAATACGGAAACATGTTTCAATTTGTTCTATAATCTGGGGGGAACACCGGAAACAGGTGGACAATGGACAGATAATGACAATTCAGGCGTAGATTTAAGTTATCCTGATTGTGTTGATTTTTCAAATCTTGATGCCGGTACTTATACTTTTACATATACTACTGAAAATGCTGAAGGTAAATGTGATCCCCAAAGTGCAACATTGACTGTAGAAATCTCTGTTCCGGGCAATCCGGGCAGTGATGGTGATGATACTTTTTGTGGACCTCCTGATGATCCTGTTGATATTGAAAGCTATCTTGGCAATGATCACGACAATAACGGCATCTGGACAAATAGTGATGGTTTTGATTTGTCTGATCCAAACAATGTGGATATGTCAGGAGCTGATGTAGGTACTTATTATTTTTATTATGACATTGAAAATTCCCCTTGTGATGTACAGGAAGCAATCGTAACAATTTATATAACCCCGCCCCCCAATGCCGGAAATGATTCCACACTGTATATCTGTTTCGGAGGAAACAATACAGTTCAGAATCTGGAAGATGCTTTGGGAACTCACGACAATGATGGGAATTGGTATGATATTGATACTTCAGGGGTAGATTTGTCCGATCCGGCATATGTGGATTTTAGTGGTCTTACTGTAGATACTTTTCATTATAGCTATATTATCGAAGATGATGGAATTTGTCCTGCAGATGATGCTTTGATTACCGTTATTATTGAATCTGCACCTTTTGCCGGCAATGATGGAACCGGTAGCTTGTGTGTCGGTTCTACAGATACGGTCAATTTATACAGTTATTTGGGAACAGGATTTGATTCAACCGGTGTCTGGATCCAGATTGGAGGAGATTCAGTTGATATTTCAAGACCCGATACGGTACTTTTTGATAATTCTCCTGTCGGAATAGATAGTTTCTATTACATTACTTCCGGTCCATGTGGTTATGACACAGCTTCGGTTTATATCGACATTACGGCATCTCCCTATGCAGGAGATGATTATGAATATATAGTTTGTGAAAATAGTACTTTAAATTTATTTGATTCACTGACCAATTATAATATCGGAGGTATCTGGATCGATAGCAATAATGATACAATATTTGATCCTGAAATTATACTGGATAGTGCAGGAGTATATCAATATATGTATGTTCTTCCTGAAAACGGTACTTGTCTCGGTGATACTGCTATCGGGATTATTACCGCATTAGATGCTCCTGAAGCAGGTCAGGGAATAAATTTCTCGGTTTGCCAAAGTTCAGCAGATTCTGTCAATTTATATGATTATCTGACCGGCTATTCACAATCAGGTGGTATATGGAATGATCATAATGGTGATATTATAGGCAATCCTTATGATTATAGTTTTTCTTCTTATGATACGGGACAATATATTATCAGGTATCTACTTCCGGGAAATGGATATTGCAGCAGTGATACGGCAGAATTTTATATTTTTGTAGTTTCATCACCAAACGCAGGAAACGATAATAATTTTATTGTTTGTAATAGTGATGTCAATAATATTGTTGATCTTGAAGGATTGTTAGGCAGTCATGATCCGGTTGGTTATTGGATAAATATAGATAATGTTAATGTCGATTTAAGCAATGTACAAAGTATTGATTTTTCAGGTATTGATCCCGGTATTTACAGATTTGAATACAAGATAGATGAAAATAGTTCATGTCCCGCTGATTCGGCAATGGTAATTGTTGAAGTGAAGAAAAAAATATTTGCCGGAAATGATAAAGAACTTACTTATTGTGAAAATGGCAATTTGATTATCAATATAATATCTGAATTGAATCCTGATACAGCAACTTTGTATGTTATTGAAGATATTGATCAGACAGGAGCCATTGATGAGAATTCCGGAGCGATAGATATTTCAAAATTAAATATAGGAGAATATAATTTCAATCTGATCACCGGTGATCAGGATCTGTGCGGAACAGATACTGCTATATTGACCATTACCATTGTTGAGGCATTTCAGGCAGGAAATGATAATTTTATCGAGGTTTGTAATGACGAAACTAATGTAGGATTGAATTCTTTGCTGGGTACTCATGACAGCGGAGGTATTTGGATCGATATGGATAATAGTGGTGTAGATGTTCAGAGTTCAGATGGAAGTAGCGTTTCATTTGAAAATGTAGATCAGGGAGTTTATAGGTACCAGTATAAAATTTCGGCAACCGGAACTTGTCCTGAATCTTCAGCTATAATAACCGTTACGGTAAATCCTGTAACTTCATTTGATTTTAATATGGAGATCTGTCCGGGACAGGATTTCACTATTGGAAACAATATTTATAATCTGTCAAATCCGACAGGTACTGAAATCCTTACCAATGTTTATGGTTGTGATAGTATTGTTTTTATCAATTTAACTGAAAAAGAAACAAGTTCTGAATATTCTACAACAGATGAAAATTGTTTTGGATTGGGTAAATTTGTTTTGGAATCATTGTCAGGAACAAATAATCCTGTAACATTAAATATACATTCTATTGGTTCTTTTACGATAGATAATGTTCCTTTTACAGTTGAAAATATTCCCGCCGGAACTTATGGATTTTACATTATTGACAAAGATAGTTGTGAAGTGACTAACGGTACTTTTACAATTGAAGAATTTGTACCATACACTATAGAAATTGTGGTAACAACAAATCCGGACAATTATAATTTGAATGTAGTTTCCAATATTACTCCGGAAACAATAGTATGGAATCCAGTCAAAGGATTGTCTTGTGATAATTGTTTAAATGTGACTGCTACACCAAATGAAGATACACACTATATAGTAACACTGACAGATAGTGAAGGTTGTATGGTATCCGATACGGTATTTCTTGCCGGTATTATAAATGAAGAAGTAGAAACGGAAATTGATATTCCAAATGTTTTTTCACCTGATGGTGATGGATACAATGAAATATTTTATGCTAAAAATACAGCTGAAGGATTAACTTATGACATGTATATTTATGACAGATGGGGAGAAAAAATGTTTTTTGCTAAAGGTTTGGAATTTAATGATTCCGCCAATGGATGGGATGGAAATTTCAAAGGCAAAAAAGCTTTACCCGGAGTATATGTTTATATGATAATAGTCAATTATAGCGTTGATAAAAAGGAAACTTTAACCGGAGATTTATTGTTGATAAGGTAGAAGGGGTACATTTCATTTTTTCGCGTTGCGGGTTGATTCTCCTTTAGGAGTTAGAGGCAAAGAATGGGAAAGCGAAAAAATGAAATACACCTGACAGGAGTAACTAATCAAGTAGAAGTAACCAGATTTTTACATTATGTCCACAAACCCTATAGATAAAGATAAAACTACCGATATTCCCGGTTTGCTGCCTTATGCTCATCATATCGGAAGTGTGATAATCAAACCTGTGGATAGTGGCAAAGTAAAAGGCAGAGCGATGAAAGCCATGTACGACCAAACGACCAAAAGTCTTCAACAGATTCGTGAACAAGTTGAACTTTTGATCAGGCAAGCTCAAAAAATACATGACAGGATCACAGTTTCTGAAGAGATTTATAATGCGGAATGTTCTTTTGAACCTGCTATCAACCAAATATACCATTTGTACAAAAGAAAGGATAACAGCAAATTTCTTTCATTGATCGCTCCTGAGGAATGGGGAAATAATAAGAACCTGACACATGTCTGTTCGGCTAAATTGCTTTCTGACCATACTTGGGAGATTATTGATATGGTTGAAACTTGAGATTATTATTACAGAACTCTGAATTGATTAAATCGAATAAAATGCTGACCAAAGGATTTTTAAAACCGCTCATCACAATTAAACAAATTGGCAAGGTTCAGTTTTGGGCAGGCATTATATTTGGTATTATTTCCGCATTTATTTTTAGTCTTTATTTCAATTATGCAAGGGAATCATTTTTTTAATTCAAAACTTCCTGAGCCATACTTCCGGATCAAGTTTATTCTTTTTCTTCCATACTTCAAAATGGAATTGTCCGTTTTCTCCTATTTTACCGAGTTTTTGTCCTTTTTTCACCTTGTCACCTTTAGAGATATCGACGCTGTCCAATTTTGAATATACCGTATAATAATCCCCGTGCTTTAATATCAACATCCAATTATAACCGGTAATATGCATCAATCCGGCAACTTCCCCGTCAAAAACGGCTTTTACATCTGAATTGGGAGATGTGCGAATATCAATACCATTGTTGAATACATAAACTCCCCTTATTGTCGGATGTTTGTGTTTACCAAAACGAGAGGAAATATATCCATGAGCAACTGGCGGATCCAGTTGGTTTTTGCTTCTTTCAAATTTTATGGAAATTGAAAAACTGTTATCGTCTTCATTCTTTTTACTTCCTTTAAGGCTTTTAAATATTATATCTTCTATATTTTGATTTAGTTTTTCTCTTTCCCTCTTTTGTTTTTTTAAAGTAGCTAACAGTTTTCTTTCATTTTTTCTCAAGGATCTGAGTATATCGTTTTTCTTTTTTGTTTCAATTTCCAGTTTATCGATATTTTCTTTTTCAATGGAAAGCAATTTTTCTAAATTAGCTTTATCGTTTTTTATTTTTTCAAGTATAGAAGCAAGTTTTTCCTGCTTGGTTTTTATTACGGAAAGTTTTGATTTTGTATAATTGGAAAATTGTTTTAAATACCTGTTCCTGTCCAGAAAATTTTCCCAGTCGGAAGCAGATATCAAAAAAAGAAATTTATTCCTGGAAGCAGATTGTATATAACTTAATCTAAGCAAATTGTTATAAGACTTGATCAATTTTTGTTTATCAGAGATAAGGGAATCATATTCAGCTTGATTTTTTAATATCTCTTTGTTTATTTGATCTATCTGACTCTTTATATTATCAATTACTTTTTTCCTGTTATAAATTTGATTTTGCAATGATCTAAGATAATCCAGGGTAATATATTTATCATTTTCCGTTTTTTTCAGTATATCGGAAGTAAATTCTATTTTGCTGATTATCCTGAGTCTTTCTTTTTCAAGTTTTTCCCTGCTTTGAGAAAAGAGAAATAAAGGAAGTATTAATAAAAATAATATTGAATTATATTTTATCATAATTTGCAGGAATTTCAAATTTGACTTTTTTAGGTATATCAATTTCCAGTTTTTTAATTTTTAATTTTATAAAATACTTCGGATTTTTATCATCGGGGTAACTGTATTTACGAAGATATGAAATTTCCCGTTTATTGTAAGGTTTATAATTTGAAAAATCTGAAACTATAGTATGATTTTTTTTATCTGAAAATTCCGATCTCTTGATCTTGAATGCAGAATCAAAAGTATAATCGATCTTCAAATCGTCGTTTTTTGTCTTCAATGTATATTCATCATTGATCTTACGGCCTTCTACGGGAGTTTGATCTTCTACAATACTATTACCGGCTAAAATTTCCTGAAAATCCGTAAAATCAAAAGGTATCTCATATTCTTTTTTGAATGAATCTATAGGCATGGCCATATATTGATTATTGAACCTGTCAATGACAAAAAACGAATCGGGTTTGATCATGATCCTTGCAAATTCCATCCCGAATTTTTTAACGCTCATCCAAATGAATTCATCCTTTTTCATTCTGATGTCCATAAAACCACCGATAGTATTACCGCCGAAAAAGACATCTGCATTGGCTTTGAAACTGTACCACTTATAATCTATATTGGATTTTTTTAGTTTACTGAACAGTTTTGAACTTTTATATTCTTTATTAACATTTTTTGTGGAAAGAGCTTTTGTTGACTTACAGGACGACACAAAATTTGCAAGAATAAAGATCATTATAAAAAAGAGCAAATATTTTTTCAGAGAATTTATGATTAAATGTGATCTATTCATTATTTTTTAGCATTTTAAACACGGAATTAAGGGTTTTTATTGTTTGTATTTATTCAAGTCAAATCATTTTTATGGAAAAAGACACTTTTTTCTATGGTCCAGATTATTTACTTATGTAGAATTCTTTTTTTGTGAATCTTCGTGATTTTGTGTCTAAAATCTCAATATACATTAAAATAAACATAAAGACACCAAGTCCACAAAGTAACACAAAGAATTTCAACTTCATTTAAAAATACCAATAATATGTATTTTATTTTTAATCGTTTAGGAGTTACTAACCGGGCTAAAGTCTCAAAACAAATAACCTGAGTTACGAAAATAAGAGTTATTTAATTTAGCGGTATTGATAATTATCGTGGCTATGTTTGCCTGCTTTTTATCTTCATCCATTTTAAATTGCTAAAAAATAAAAAATAGTAATAAAATAAATTCTTTTTTAATACTTTTTCATATATTACATATATTTTTTTTAAATAAATCAATAAAATATTTTTTTATTTTTATTTTTATTTTTATTTTTATTTTTGCTCTTGATATATTTTTTTTAACATAAAATTATGTTCATTATGAAAAAATCAAATTTGTTTTTAGTTTTACTGGTTATTATTCTAAGTACAATTGTAACTTCGATGTATGCAAGAGTTTATTCTGTTGTTGATTCTCAAAAAAAAGTAATAGGAACAGAAGATTGTTGGATGGTAAAATATTCTTTGTATGAAGATCATGGCACTATGGATACTAAAGATGATACAAAAATAGGTAGTTATACAACTTTAGTTGGTGATTGTGATGATGATGATGATACACAAAATTTTTTGAACAATATCAATATTAACAAAACTACGGGCTATTCGATATATCCCAATCCTGTTATTGATTATTTAAATATTTCATTCACAGATGAAAGAGAGTCTGATCATATAAAATGGATAATTTATAATCTAACCGGTGATAAAGTAAATAGTGGATCGTTTGATTTTGAAAATAATGGCTCTGATGTTAAAACTATTAATGCTAATTTTTTATACAACGGACCATATATTCTAAAAATTATTGATGGACCAAAAGTTACCTTAAATAAAATCGTTATTAGTAAATAATTTTAAAATTTTAATCTTATGAAAAATTTATTTTTTATTATAGTTTTATTATTAATTTCTCAAAGTGTTTTTTCAATGAGAATTTATTCTATTACAGATGTTTGGAACATAAATGAAAATTGTAAGTTATATATTACTTACTTTTATAGTGATAACGATACCTCTGATCCTAGAGATGATATTTATCTGGGAAGCGATGTTATTTTGGATTGCTCAGACAATGATGATAATATTAAAAATGAAGACCTTCTGTTGAATCCTTATTTTTCATTTGGAAATGAAGATATGAAAAGAAAATTTGGTTTTGATAAACCGGTATATTATTCCGATTTTATTGCAAATAAAAAGAAATTAGAGAAAAAAGTCGAACCTTTGGAAAAAATAACAATTAAACCCGAAAATCCCCCAATAAAAACGGTAAGATTGCAAAAAATCGAATAGGATAAAATTTATATTTATCTTTTGTCATAATCAATTACTTAGGTAAAAATTTTACCCGAGTAATTGATTACATTGAATTAAAATTTTCTGTTAAGAATATCAAGTAGATGGCAAAATTTTCTCTTTGAAATTTTTACGGTTAAAATATTCGATGATTTGATCGGGAGTCATATCCATTATTTCTTTGCTTATTTTTGCTCTAACCTCTCTTTGAAATTTTACAGCATCAAATTCTTTTTTGGTTTTAATCGTCGTTCCCATATTTAATTAATTCTCTTGGTGTTCTAATATCAATTTGATAGGTGCATTTCATTTTTTCGCATAGCGGGTTGGGTTCTCCTTTAGGAGTTAGAGGCGAGTTATGGAAAAAACGAAAAAATAAAATGCACCCAATTTAAATATCCATTTTTCAAATTTACATTATTTTCTGGAAAATCACACTATTCCCCTGTCAAAAAAACCATTCGATCTTTTTTTATCCTATTAATATCTTTTCAAACTCCTCAATAATTTCCTTTCCCGGTTTTGTAAAGAATATACCGGTATTTTCGCCTGTACGCATACCCCGTATAAAAAGATAAAATACTCCCCCGAAATGTTGTTCAAAATCAAATACCGGCAACCGGTTTTCCAAAAATCTTTTTACGGCAATGGTATAAATATAATATTGAAGATGATAATTGTTTTCTGTCATTGCCGGTTCCAATTCTTCAGGATTATATTTTTCAAGGGTATTGCCCAAATAATTGGTTTTCCAATCCAAAATATAATATTTGCCATTATATTCAAAAAGCAAATCAATAAACCCGTGCATGATCCCTTCGATTTGTTGATTGGAAATATTTATTCCGGGTAAGATCTTTTTTATCTCATCACCCTTCCATTTATCAAATGAGAAGAAAAATTCCAATTCATTAAATCTGTGTTCATCTTCAACATCCGCAAGTTTGAAATTTTCCGCAGCGGACAACAGTTCCGTATCAACAACGTTTTTTATGATTTGTGTATAATTTTGAAGTTCTTCTCCGGAATATTTTCTGCCCGAATACTTCAGGGTATTTTCTATTATTTTGTTCCAATAAGTATCATCACTGAAATCTATTTTTTCGAAGATCTTATGGATTATCAGCCCTGATTGAACGCCTTTTGGCAGAATATTAAAAACAAATTTGTCATACTCTGAGATATGATCCGGTTCTGTTTTTTTAATCCAATCCTTATCCAAAGAATGAATATCCAGTCCGGAATAACTGGTCAAATGCCATTTATTATCGATATTACCCGTAAAAATCAATGGGGTTTTTTCGATTTTCCCTTGTACACTTTCGGGAGTGTATTTCCCTTCTATTTCAGAAATAGGTTCCCGGACATTGATGTATTTAAGATCATTAGGATCTATGGAATTGATGAATTTATTAAGAGTTCCTTCTTTGTTATTATAATTGATAATACATTTGTAAACAGCCCTGGTTATAGCAACGTATAATAAACGACGGTTTTCCTGCTCTGACTGTAATTCATATTCCTCCATTTCTTCAGGAGTCTTATAGTATGAAATAATAAATTCATTATCTTTTAAAATAGTGACTTTTTTTAATAAATGCTCCTGTCTCA
>JALVEG010000260.1 GCA_027031145.1 Saprospiraceae bacterium
TGCAAAAAGGGAATTGCCTTTGAAATTTTCCAATTCCGACTACAATGAAGTGTTTATAACGTTGAATAATAATTATAGATTTCCTGTCAGTTGTGAAGTCATAGAAGAATTGCCGGTGCAATTTCAAAAAAGAGATTTCAACTATTCTCTAAAGCTAAAACCATTTCAAGAATACAAATTTCATTATTCCCTGCGACCTGTTGAAAGAGGTGAATATATTTTTGGCAAACTGCATGTTTTCGTATCATCTCCATTACATATAATAACCAAAAGATATAGTTTTTACAAAAAGGATAAGATGATAAAAACATATCCTTCTTATTTGCAAATGAAAAAATACAGCTTTTTGGTTCTAAATGATAAACTAAATGAATACGGAGTAAAAAAAATAAGAAGACTCGGGCATACAATGGAATTTGAACAAATAAAAAAATACATTACGGGTGATGATATAAGGTCTATTAACTGGAAAGCTACTGCAAAACACGGTAAATTGATGGTAAATCAATATCAGGATGAAAAATCACAACCGATATATTCCATTATTGATACAGGCAGGGTGATGCGAATGCCTTTTGAAGGATTAAAACTTTTGGATTATGCTATCAATTCCGCTTTGGCTTTTTCCAATATAGCGATTATGAAGGATGATAAAGCCGGCATACTGGATTTTGGTAAAAAAGTAAATAATTTTCTTCCGGCAAGTAAGTTAAAAACTCAAATGCTTAAGATAAATGAAGCTCTGTACAATATAGATACTGATTTTCTGGATTCGGATTTCGGTTACCTTTATTCATATATCAAACATAAGATTCCACACCGGTCTTTATTGATAATCTATACCAATTTTGAACACAGGTCTTCGCTAAAAAGACAATTGAGATACATCAAATCTTTATCAGGGAAACACCCTGTTGTAGTTGTTATTTTTCAAAATACGGAATTGGAGCAATTGACAAGTATTAAAGTAAACAATATTCATGACATATATTACAAAACCATAGGCAAGAAATTTGCTTATGATAAAAAACTGATCGTTAAAGAATTGCAGAGATACGGTATTCATACCATTTTGACCAAACCACAAAATCTGACTGTAAATGTGATCAACAAATATTTTGAACTAAAAGCAAGAGGAAGAATATGAGAAAAATCATCTGTTTTCTAGCAGACATTAATACTTATCGATCATATAATTCATAAATTAAAGTGATAAATTTGCATAATAATATTTTTTTGCTTATTTTTGTTACTCATAATCAACATAGGATGAAAAAGAATATAACAAATGAATTGTTGAATAATTATGATGTCAATTTAATTGAGCAACATCTCATTTATTCTTTTTTGAAAAATAGAAATTTAAATTTTTCACAAAGTAATGTTATTAATAATGTTTTAAGGGATTTTTATCCGAATAATAAAATTTGCTCATCTGTTGCTTCACTTGAAATAAATAATTTAAAATTATTGGAAAATTATTTAGAATTGCTTATTCCGGTAAATGACAGAAGAATTAACGGTGCTTTTTTTACTCCCTCATATATTACAAATTTCATAGTTAATGAAGTTCAACCTAAAGAAAATGATAAATGTCTAGACCCGAGTTGTGGTAGCGGGGCATTTTTAATAGAATTGGTAGAATTTTATACGAGGAAGTATAATAAAGAAATAAAAAAAACAATTGTAGAAAATATTTTTGGGGCTGATATTTTAGATTATAATGTCAGAAGAGCGAAGATAATATTAACATTATATGCTTTGCAATATAATGAAATATTAAAAGAATCGGATTTCAATATTTATCATATTGATAGTTTAAAACATAAATGGAATGAACAATTTGAAGTCATTGTTGGCAACCCTCCTTATGTCAAATATCAAGATTTATCCAAACCAAACAGAGAATATTTAGTTAATAATTGGCAAAGTATAAAAAATGGTTCATTCAATTTATATTTTGCATTTTTTGAAATGGGATGCAATTTATTAACAGAGGATGGAAGATTGGGATATATAACTCCGAATAATTATTTTACATCGTTGTCCGGAATGTCTTTAAGACAATTTTTCTTATCAAAAAAATGCTTATCAAGAATTTTAGATTTCAGACATAAAAAAGTATTTGAAGCTCAAACTTATACAGCCATTTCTTTTATTAACAAGAAAAAAAATGGAAAAATCTTATATGATAGAATTCAAGAAAGTCAAACATGTAATGAATTTTTATTAAAAGCCAACGGTTCTCCGAATTATTTAGAGAATCTTAATGTAAAAAAATGGAGATTGTTGAAATCACAAGAGCAGAAAAATATTAAACAAATAGAAACTATTGGAACACCAATTAATAAACTATATAATATTTCTGTTGGTATTGCAACATTGAAAGATGAAGTTTTTTTTGTTGACAGTTTATCAGAAAATAACGGTTATTTGATCAAGAAAACTGAAAATGGAATTTTTAACATAGAAAAGGAAATTACAAAACCGGTATATAAAATATCAAATTATAAAAACCAAAGTGAATTGAATTCCAATACACTAAGAATAATTACTCCTTATAAAATTGAAAATAATAAAGCAATACCAATACCTGAAAAAGAATTTGAAGTTAAGTATCCTAAATGCTATGAATATTTAATCTCTGAAAAAGAAAAATTAGAAAATCGCGACAAAGGAAAAAAGAAATTCAATCCTTTTTATGTTTGGGGAAGGACTCAGGGGATTACCAAACGAGGTAAAAAACTTATCACACCAACATTTAGTAAACAGCCCAGATTTTTATTAGTTTCTGATGAAGAATCATATTTCACCAATGGATATGGAATCTTTTTTAAAAACGAAAATACAAAGATTTTTTCACTATTTGAATCATTTATTCATCCATTATCAAAAGAAGAAAATATAGTATTAGTTCAAAAGATATTAAATTCTGTTGTAATGGATTATTATATAAAAACTACAAGTATTACTATTCAGGGTGGATTTCCTTGTTATCAAAAGAATTTTATAGAACATTTTACCATCCCTGATTTTTCACAGGAAGAAATAAATATCTTAAATGGATTATCAGAAAAAGAAGATATTGATTCTTTTTTAATTGAAAAATATCAGCTAAAAATTCCTTTACCAAAGCGCCTTTCATATATTTCCATTAAATTTTGAATAAAACCATCAAATATTAAATTTTCTATTGAAGCTGTTGAGTTTTTAGGAAGCAGATTGTCCTCAAATAACTGTAAGGTTGAATTGTAGATTTTAATGGGATTTCGAGAAAAATCAGCAATTATTAACGCTACTCTTTCATATTTAAAATCATCATCCCTTTGATTTCTCCTTAAGTTTAGTGCAGAAAATCCTTTAATATATTTTTCTAAATGTTTTGCTGTGGAATTTGTAAATGGTTTGTACACTACGTTCTTTTTAGCAATCTCATTTTTATCCAGTTCCCTAACAGATATTAAATAAAATTCTCCTAATACCATTTTGGGAACTCGTCTGTGTAGATTTAGTGGCTCAGCATAAGTTCGTTCAAACATAGTATCTATATTAGCAGCCAAACTACTTAATTGACTTCTGATATTTATAGACAAAATATGTTCCGTAAAAAGTTCCCCATACAAATCAAATGTTCCTGAATTGAACAATCCAAAAAAATCAATCTTTTCTTCTTCAGGAGTCAAGTTGTTAGGAATGACACAAACATCTTGTTTTTTAAATTTCAAATAACCTGCAAGTGTCATTTCTCCATTTGATTGTCCAATAAGTGGACGAATAAGTTTGCGGTTTATATTATTACTTATTAAAGATGATTTAATAACTTCATGCAATAAGTTAATTAGTTGTTGGGAAGTAATCAAAGATCTTTTTCCTTGTGTACCTTTATATTTTATCACATTTTCAAGGGAAAATTTAATGATTTCAAGAGCTTCTTCCAAGCTTATAGGATTTTCTATACAATCATTTATTCGATGTTGAATAAAAGTTTTAATCTGTTTTAATGTTTTCAAATCTTGCATTGTTAAAAAATTCTTTTAGAGAAAAACCAAGTGCCAAAGCGATTTTCTCAATATTTATAATTGAAATATTTCGACTGCCACTTTCTACACTTGCAATATAACTTCTATCCAAATCTGCTGAATATGATAAATCTTTTTGAGACATCTTTTTTAATTCTCGAAGTTCTTTTATTCGCAACCCTATTTTAGTTTTCACTTCCATATTGCAAATATTGAACATTGTTGACTATAATCCAAAGACTATAAGTAACATTTAAAATTATGTTATAATAAATTATTGGTATCTACTCAGGTTTAATACTTTTTATTCTATATTTTTTCTGCCAGAACAGATGTAGACAATTAAAATCATTTCGGAATCTTAATATAATAGGTATTGTTTTTGACAGTCAATTTGTAAGATCGTAACCAGGGATTGTATATTTTTAGTTGACGGTAAGTGATTCCGTATTTATGTGCAAAACCACCCAGATTTGAAATTGTACTATCCACTTTTACTTTATAATAATTGTCTAAGGGGGAATACTTTTCTTCCTCGTTTATATAAAATCCATAATCCTCAGGATGCTCGATTATTTCTTTTATTGCAGTTATCCTGAATATATATCTCATAGTTTCCTCATTGAGATTCAGATTGAAAAATTCTCTTTCTTTTTCCCGATTAAGCGCCTGGGAAAATTTTGTCATTCCCAGATTATAGGCAGCGGCAGTATTGATCCAGGTTCCGAATATCTTTTTTAATTTCAAAAGATATTTGCATGCAGCGATAGTAGATTTTTCTATATCATATCTCTCGTCAACTTCTTCATATATCTCAAGGTTTTGTTCTTTTCCGACAGATTTCATCAATTGCCAGTATCCCGTAGCTCCTGCTTTGGAAACTACATTTCTTAAACCGCTTTCCGCTATAGCCAGATATTTAAAATCATCGGGTATATTATATTTTTTAAGGATTTTTTCTATCACGGGAAAATACCTGTTCGCCAGTTTAATATTTTGAATAGTTGCAGAATGATAATAAGAATTTACCAAAAGTTCTCTGTCCAATCGTTCTTTAACATCAAAATTATCAATAGGGATTTTTTCTCCGGCAAAATAATAATACTTTTTTATAGGACTTGTTTTTATCACCT
The DNA here is from genome assembly GCA_027031145.1 of Saprospiraceae bacterium. GTDB lineage: Bacteria > Bacteroidota > Bacteroidia > Chitinophagales > Saprospiraceae > JADJGA01. The sequence goes on from JALVEG010000260.1 coordinate 5,153, forward strand.
GCGGAAGAGGGTCCATTGTGGATTTGATATAAGAAATATCAATTTTTTTATTCCCGGCGATAAAAAAAATACTGATGATCGCAATTATGATCAAATATAATATGGAATGTTTTAATTTCATTTAGTCCTGAGTATTTGTAAGGTGTATTTGTATTATAACGATTATGATGATAGATTATTCTTCTTCGGATTTCCCGACCGCATTTTCATTATTTTCAAAATCCTTTATTCCCGGCAGATCTTTAATGCTTTTTAATCCGAAATAATCCATAAATTTTTCAGATGTAATATATATCAATGGTCTTCCCGGTCCATCATCTCTTCCCTGAATTTCCACTAAATTTTTTTCCAATAGTTTTTGTATTGAATAATCACAATTCACTCCTCTTATTTCTTCTATTTCAGGTTTTGTGATCGGTTGTTTATATGCTATGATAGCCAATGTTTCAAGGGAAGCTCTGGAAAGTTTTTTATTTGTTAAAGCTTTTAAATATTGTCCAATGATATTGTGATAAGCAGGTTTGGTAATAAAAGAATATCCATTTGAAATTTCTGTTATTTCAAAACTATATTCATCCGAATTGTATTTTTCTTTCAACGAATCAATACTTTTGTCCAATTCTGAATATGAAATAGTGGTATTGAATGTATTTTCAATTACGTATTTTATCTCTTCAATTTTGACAGGTTGCTCTGAAGCAAAAATCAAACTTTCTATATATTTTTCCAGATTATCCAAATTTTCAATAATTTTTGTGATGCAAATATACAAAATCGATACTGATTTCTTTTCAAAATGTTTATTTTCTGATAAAAAATTAGTAAAAACAGGTTATTTATTAATTTATGAAAAAAAATATCTATTTTATTGATCCCGTTCACACATTATTTTTATTGATTATTTATTAAAATTTATAATTTTTAAACATCTTATTATACTTTCATTTAGATATGTTATATTTTTTTAATAATATTTTATCACTTGTTTATATATTAAACATATCTCATAACTGTTGGTTATTCAATATATTATAAAAAATTGTTATGGTATGCTTTTTGTATTTTCTTTGGTGTCTTGATAAAGTAAAAAGATTAATTAATACCAAAAACCAAAACTCATGCAACAGTCAAAAGACGAAAGTGTATTTTCAGACTTGCGTTTCCGGCTTGTTATTATTTTAACAGGGGTATTACTCAGTTATTTATTGATTACCTATCCGGGATAGATGCAAATTAAGAGAGGCTGTCTAAAAAGATAGCCTTTTTTATTTAGACTGCTTTCAGGGAAAAAAACATTTTTAATTCTTTTTCTATGACTTAAAAACAAAATTAGCCACATTCCAGACTAATAATTAACTCTAATTGTTTGTAATTTAAAGAAAACATCCTACCTTTGCACGAATTTTTTAAAATAAGATAATTTAATAAAACTTAATAAGAGATGGCATTAATTGGAACGATTAGAAAAAATACCTGGATATTAGTGGTTCTTATCGCTGTAGGTATGGGCGGATTTATTCTTCAAAGTGTGGTTTCCGGCAGCAAGCAATATGCTTCCGGAGATAATTTCACTATTGGAAAAGTAAATGGAGAAAAAATAGATTACAGGGAATTTGAACAAACTGAAAGAATTTTATATCAAAATTCTAATTCAGATAATGTTTATGCAAATAAATCAAACTTGTGGAATTATTTCAAAAATAAAACTTTGACCGAAACTTTAGTTGAAGATTTGGGAATCGGTGTAAGTACCGAAGAACTTTTGGATTTGGAATTTGGCCAGGATCTTAGTCCCATTATAACCGCAAGATTTAAAAATCAGCAAACCGGTCAAGTGGACAGAAGTCAATTGGATCAGATCAAAAAATTGATTGATGATGATCAACTTCCTAAAGATTATAAACAATTTTGGGCTATACAGGAAAAAGAGATTATATATGACAGATTAAAAACCAAGATAAACAATTTGGTTGCTAAAGCTATATATACTCCAAAATGGTATGCAGAAGATAATTATAATCTGGATGAATCAACCGCTGATTTTAACTATGTAAAAGTTCCATTTGACAAAATCAGTGATGATGAAGTAGAAGTTACCGATAATGATATTCAGAATTATATAAATAAGCACAAAAATCTTTATACAAATGATGAAGAGAAAAAAGTACTTAAATATATTGTTATAGATGTAAAACCTACTGATAAAGATGTTAAATCATTGAAGAACTCAGCAAATGAACTTGCAAAAGATTTTAAAGCAACTGAAAATGACAGTTTATTCGCTATAACACATGACGGTGTTTATACTAATGTATATTATAAATATGAAGATTTGCCCGAGCAGGTAAAAGCCGATTCTATTCCGTTAAATATAGGAACCGTTATTGGACCTTATGAAGAAAACGAAAATTTGACAATTGCTAAAGTTTTAGACAAAAAACTTGTTCCCGACAGTGTAAAAGCAAAACATATTCTCAGATCCGTTCAACAAGGTGATGCAGAAGGTTATGCTAAAGCTAAAGCTACTATAGATAGTTTGAAAACCTTATTGGAAACAGGAAAAGAATCTTTTGATTCTCTTGCAATTAAATTCAGTCAGGATCCGGGAAGCAGTTCAAAAGGCGGCGATCTGGGAACTTTTGCCCAGGGCAGAATGGTTGGTCCTTTTAATGATGCGTGCTTCAGTGGTGAAAAAGGTAAGTATTATGTAGTAAATACCAGATTTGGTGTTCACCTGATAAAAATAGAAGATCAAATATTCAATGACAATAACCCTAAATACAAAGTAGCTTATGTTACAGTAGCAATTGTTCCAAGTCAGGAAACTCAGGATTCAATCTATGAATTGGCAAGTGAACTATTGACTACCAGCAGCTCTATTGAAGCTCTTGAAGATACTGCTAAAACTTTGAATTTTGAAGTTAAACAATCTATCCCTTTAAAAGAAAACGATTTTACCTTTATGGGACTTGGAGGCGGACAAACATCAAGAAGTATTATCAAATGGGCTTTTGAAGATGGCACTAATGAAGGTGATTTAGCTCCTGAAGTTTATACTTATACAAATAAAAAACACTATTACAATGAAAAGTATGTATTAGTTATGTTAGAAGCAGTTTATCCTGCGGGGCTAAGAAATGTTGATGATGCAAGAAAAGATGTCGAACTGTTAGTTAAGAATAAATTAAAAGGAAAGAAAATAGCTGAAATGATTAAGACTCCTGATCTTGCCGAAGCATCATCTAAGTTTAATGTCAAAATCGATACGGCAAACCAAGTTGCTTTCAAAAATAAATTTGTTAATAAATTAGGGAATGAACCGAAGGTTATCAGTTATGCATTTAACGGTGAAAAAGATAAAACTTATGGTCCAAGCATTGGAAATTCAGGTGTATTTGTTGTTAAACCATTATTTGTACAACCACCTGCTGTAAAAGCAAATGTTATCAATGTACAAAAGACATTGACCGATAAAGTAAGGAATGAAATCAGTTACAGGCTCTTGACTTCAATTGCTAAAAACGTTAAAATTGAAGACAGGAGAAGTAAATTTTTCTAATACGATTATAGAAGTATAAAAAAAGGGCTGTCTTAAGGAGATAGCCCTTTTTTTATTTTGTTTTTGGATTATAATGGTTTTACCTTAGGTTGAAACTATTGCGCTGTGCAAGAAATAGGAATTTAGACAGTACAACAGGGAATAAATAATATTAAAATAATTTCATATATAAATTTGTTATATACAAATTTTAATTTAACTTTGTACAAATAATTAGTCATAGGGTGTCTGTTATTTCATTGCCTTGTCGAAACATTATATTTCGACAAGGTTTTTTACAAAAATATTTTTAATGTCTCTAATAATCCAGGGAATTTTAATCGGACTGATATTAAGTGTTCTTGCAGGACCTGTCTTCTTTGTATATATAGAAGTAGCTTCGGAAAAAGGATTCAGAGCAGCTTTGGCAGTAGGAATGGGAGCCTGGCTTAGCGATTTATTGTTTATTTTACTCGTAACATTAGGAGTAGGTTCTTTCATTTCTCTTATAGAGTGGGAAGGATTCAGATTCTGGTTTGCCTTATTTGGGGGACTTATGTTAATTGCATTTGGCTTATCTACTATTTATATTGCAAATGGGAAAAAAATTAAACTAAAAAATAAAATTCCCATTCCAAATGATAAAAATTATTTAAATTTATTTTTAAAGGGTTTTTCCATCAATTCCTTCAACCCCTTTGTTGCATTGTTTTGGCTGGGAACAATGGGAATTTTAACAGCATTGATTAATAATAAAATCCCTGATTTCAACCAAAAATTTGAATTCTTCGCATCAATATATGCAGTTGTTGTAATAACTGATATTATAAAAATGTATTTAAGCAAAAAAATAAAGCATATTATTAAATCACCGGATACTCTTTACAATTTGCAAAAAGTCATTGGTATAATATTAATAGCCTTAGGAATAATTTTAATTATAAGAGGTTCCATAAACGTGAATTAGATTTAAAATCTGAGTTCAACTTAATATTTAATTCCCCCATTTTTTTATTAATAAAAAATAAAATTTATCTTTGCTGTCTAAAATAAATATTATGTCAAAAATAATTTATTGGATTCTCTTTTTAGTATCAGCATTATTGATGGTATTATTGCTAATGAATGCTCCACAATGGTTCTGGGCAATGCTTCCTTTCACAGGTACTTTTTTTGTAAAAGCTATAGATGTACTCTAAATTAAATATCTTATGAGTTTATTGACTGTCGGGACAATGGCATTTGATTCCATTGAAACCCCATTTGGAGGTGTAGATAAAGTTGTGGGCGGAGCTTGTACTTATATAAGTTGGGCTGCATCTTATTTTACTGATAAGATCAACCTTGTTTCAATCGTAGGTAGCGATTTTCCTGAATCCGAACTGGATGCCCTTAGGCAAAGGGGTGTAGATCTTAGCGGACTTGAAATCAAAGAAAACGGAAAAACTTTTTTCTGGGCGGGAAAATATCATTACAATATGATCTCAAGAGATACTTTGACTACTGATCTCAATGTACTGGATGATTTCAACCCAATACTACCGCAGCATTTTAAATCATCCGACTTTGTAATGCTGGGAAATCTTACTCCCGATATTCAGGATCAGGTCTTAAATCAACTTTCAAGCACAAAAGATTCTTTTGTCGCTCTTGACACAATGAATTTCTGGATGGATATCGCAATGGAAAAACTTTTGGAAGTGATCCGTAAAGTCGATGTGCTCATAATCAATGATGAAGAAGCACGTCAATTGAGTGGTGAATATTCATTGGTTAATGCGGCTAAAAAGATCCATACCTTAGGTCCAAAATACCTGATTATCAAAAAAGGTGAACACGGAGCAATGCTTTTCAATGAAAATAAAGTATTCTTTGCTCCCGGATTGCCACTGGCAGAAGTTAAAGATCCAACCGGTGCAGGTGATACATTTGCAGGTGGATTTATGGGATATTTGGCTAAAACAGGCGATACTTCTTTTGAAAATATGAAGAGAGCGCTTATCTACGGTTCAACTATGGCATCTTTTTGTGTTCAGGAATTTGGAATCGAAAATTTAAAGTCAATAAATCAGGAAAAAATAAATAAAAGAGTACAAGCATTTTCAAACTTAGTCAAATTCGATATACCTGAATAGATTATTTTTTGCATCCTCTTAGATAGAATAGTTTGTGAAAACAAAATGAAATACGCTGAAACATTTTATTCGCATAATAATATTTTCAAAACTTTCTATTTAGAACCCTTTCTTGTTTCCCTTTCGCTTGCGCCGAGTTCTTCGCCAAAGGCTACGACCGCCGGCGAAAGCTTCAGCGAAGGAGCAAAAAGGGAAAGGATAATTGAGAAAATATTATTATGCTACCAACACATAGACAATCAATAAATTATACCACCTGAGTAGTTACATTTTTTGTATCAGGAACATTTCATGTAAATACTATTTTTTTAATTCATAAACTACAGGCAAAGTATAATAAACATTTACTTTTCTTCCGCCCTGGCGACCGGGGGTCCATCTTTGTGGCAGATCATTCATCATTTCGATGATCTTTGCTGCTGCCGTACCGCAACCACCTCCCGGATCACGAATAATTTCAACATTAGCTATTTTACCGGATTTTTCAACTACAAATCTTATTACTACACGACCCTCAATACCGTTTTCACGAGCAATAACAGGATATTCCAGATTGGAATAAATATATTGCAACAATTTTTCCTGAGCACATTTGTCTCTTTCAGCATTTGTAGCCAGTCCTTCACACCCGGGAAATCTTGGCATTTGTTCAACAATGAG
>JALVEG010000261.1 GCA_027031145.1 Saprospiraceae bacterium
CCATAAAATTAATAATTTTTTTTTAAAAATTTGTGCACGTGCAAATTATTTTTCATAACTTTACGAAAAATTATTATTACACTTAAGTGTTTTATTTTAATTGTAATAAATTTTCCCGTGAACTTTCAGTTGAGTTTTTAATAAAATTCGAATCATATTCGAATATCAGTATATTATTTTATCATTAAAATATTATTTTATGAAACGAAACTTGTATTTTACTGAAAATCCTAAATTTCCTGTTTGGAAAAATATGAAATTCCTTTTAGTAATAGGAATTTTATTTTTAGGTTTAAACCTTTCAGCTCAAAAAATCACCGGTAATGTTAAAGATGCCATTACCGGAGAGCCATTGATAGGTGCTACAATCTTGGAAATGGATACCAATAATGGTGTTATTTCTGATTTGAATGGTAATTTTACTATTAAAGTAAAATCTCCCGATGCAAAATTAAAAATAACCTATGTTGGTTATGCGGATTTAATTTTGGCTTTAGATGGAAAAACTAATTTGGAGTTGGTATTATCTCCCGGTACTCAATTGGAAGATGTAGTTGTAACTGCATTGGGTATTTCCAGAGAAAAAAAATCACTTGGTTATGCTGTAACTGAATTGAAAGGAGATGATGTAACAAATTCCAAAGAATCAAATGTGATCAACGGACTTGCCGGAAGAGTTCCCGGTTTGGTTATGACCAAATCAGCTGCAGGACCCGGATCAAGTACCAGAGTTGTAATTCGTGGAAATGCTTCTTTGACAGGCAACAACCAGCCTTTATATGTTGTAGATGGTATTCCTGTAGATAATTCGGGTTTTGGATCTGCAAACGGAAATGGAACAGCCAATTATTTAAGAGTTGACTACGGTAGTGGTATTTCTGATATAAATCCTGATGATATTGAATCTATTTCCGTATTGAAAGGACCAAATGCTGCTGCTCTGTATGGTTCAAGAGCTTCAAACGGTGTTATATTAATAAACACTAAAAAGGGATCAAAAAACAAAGGTTTAGGTGTAACTTATTCTGCACATTATTCATCGGAGAATCCTCTTTTGCTTCCTGAATATCAAAACAAATACGGTCAAGGTTCAAATGGTACCATTGATCCTGATAACTTGAAAAACGAATCATCCTCCTGGGGACCTGAAATGGACGGTTCAAGTCGCCCGTATTGGTTAGGAGAAAATAAAGCTTATAGTGCCCAACCTGACAATGTTAAGAATTTTTTCAGAACAGGTAATAATCTGGTCAACACATTAGCTTTTGATGGTGGAAATGACAAAGCCACATTTAGATTTTCATATTCAAACAGCAAAATAAATTCAATACTTGAAAACTCCGGTTTAACCAGAAATAACTTCAATCTCAGAGGTTCTGTTAATTTGACAGATAAATTGTCTGTTGATTCAAAAGTAACATACTTCCTCCAGGATGCTAAAAACAGACCAGGTCAGGGTACGGAAGGAATCATGGCATATGTATATACAATGCCAAGGAACGTTTCAATTGAAGATGTAAAGAATAACTATAAAAATGCTGAAGGATATTCACAATCTTACAACGTTCTTGGTTCCAATCCATATTGGATACTCAATGAGGATAAAAATAATGACAGAAAATCAAGGTTGCAGGGATTTGTAAAAACCACTTATAAATTCACGAATCACTTTTCTGCTTTTGCAAGAGTCGGAACAGATTATATCGATCAAAATATTGAAACTGTCAATGCTCACGGTCATTGGTATTTTCCTGCTGGAAGATTCAATTACAGAGATTATAAGATATCAGAAACAAATGCCGACTTCTTATTTATGTATGACAATAACCTGACAGATGACTTGGGATTGAATCTGAATGTAGGTGGTAATCATAGATATGTAACCGCAACAAGTCAGGGCGTAAGAGGTGAAGAATTTAAAATTCCGGACAAAGCTACTGTAAACAGCGCAGTAAGAACATATCCTTTTTATAATCCGATCAGTGAGAAAATTGTAAACTCTCTTTATGGTCAGGCAAGTTTTTCATACAAAAACTTTTTATATGCTGATTTGACTGCAAGAAATGACTGGTCATCAACATTACCTCCTGACAATTGGTCTTATTTTTACCCTTCAGCCAGTTTATCAATGGTATTGAGTGAACTTATGGATATCAAATCCTTAGATTTCGCAAAACTTAGATTTAGCTGGGCAAAAGTAGGTAGTGATACAGATCCTTATAAATTGAAAAATGCATTTCAACTTGCCAGCGAAGATTATTTAGGTCAAACTATTTTGGTACCACAGTCTGTTCAATTGAATCCTAATCTTAAACCGGAACAAACCAGTTCGGTTGAATTTGGTTTGGAATTTAAAATGTTTAAAAACAGACTTTATGGCGACATTTCATATTATAACAACAATACTTATGATCTGATCACTACTGTACCGGTTCCTCCTTTGACTGGTTATTCTTCAAAATTTGCCAATGTTGGTAATATGAATAATAAAGGATTTGAAGTATTTCTTGGAGCAACTCCTGTAAAAACCAATGATTTTACACTTGACTTTTCAGTTAACTTCTCCAACAATAAAAATACTCTTTTGGAATTATTTGAAGGTGTTACCAATTATGTTTATACAACAACAAATGACGGACAAGTTACTGTATTAGCTACTGTAAAAGGCAAAGAAGTAAATGGAGAAATTGCTAATGGTGGAGTTGGAGACATTTATGGTAAAGATTTCCTGAGAAATGAAAACGGTGATATTGTCGTTGATTCCAAAGGAAGACCAAAATCTACCAGTGCTAAAGTTTATCTTGGAAATTATCAACCTGATTATATCTATGGATTCACAGTAGGAGCAAATTACAAGAATTTTGGATTCAAAATGTTATTTGATGGTCGTGTAGGAGGTCAATTATATTCCGGAACAGATGCAAGAATGGATGCTTCAGGTGTATCTGTAAGAACTTTAGATCACAGGGAACCGTTTGTATTTGACGGAGTAATCAATACAGGTACAGAAGATGAACCTGTATGGGAGAAAAACACTACTGAAGTTTCAGCACAGGATTACTATTCTGCACTGAGTGGAGTGACTTCAAATTATATTTATGATCAAACAAATTTAAGATTGAGAGAATTGTCTTTAACATATAAATTGCCTCAATCTTTGATGGATAATCTTCCTTTCAAAAGCGCATCAATAGGATTTGTAGGAAGAAATCTTGCATTCTTGTATAAGAAAATTGATAATTTTGATCCTGAAACCAGTTATAGTGCCAGCAATTATGCTCAGGGAGTATTATTCTACAATTTACCGACTACGAGAAGTCTTGGAGTAAATTTAAATGTTAAATTCTAAAATAATTAAATTATGAAAAATAATAAATTTTTAATTCTATTGTTTTTGCTTATTGGCTTCATGTCATGTACAAGTAATTTTGAAGAAATAAACAAAAACCCAAATGACATTACCAGTGATGCAGCAAATCCAAAGTATTTGTTGACCGGAGCGGAATATAAACTATATGCTCCGACAAGGTATACATATTGGAGAGCAAATTTAATACATGCAGACAGATATGCAGGATATTTCTGCTTTGGAAACAGCGGCAGTTGGTGGAATGATGAATTGGGATACAAATATCATAGCGGATATACTAATGCAGCATGGGATATGTACGGTTCATATTTCAAATATATCAATTCATTTCTCGAAGTAACTTCTGAGGAAGGCGGGAAATACCAAAATGATAAAATGTACGCTGTAGGTTTGGTTTTAAAATCCTTGTTTTTCCAACAGTACACAGATGTATTTGGTGATGTACCTTATTCCGAAACAGGAAATACTGATATTTTACAGCCTAAATATGACGAACAAAAAGATATCTATACAGGTATTATTAATGATCTTAATGAGGCAATGGCAAAAATAGGTGATGCCACTACAACAGGTGAAGGAGAAAGCGATTTGGGTAGTAATGATGTAATATTCAATGGAGATCTGCAAAAATGGAAAAAACTTGCAAATGCTTTAAAACTGAGAGTTGCATTGAGAGCTTATGGTGCCTCCGGTGCTGATTTTGCTACCACTGCTATTACCGAAGCTATGCAGGGACCATTTCAGGAAGTAGGAGAAGATGCTGTTTTAACAAAAGATAACTCTATAAGTCAGTGGAACAGCGCTTCTTATGCTGATATATGGCATCGTTTCGGAGGAAAAGGATCAAAATGGAAAGTGAGTGAAACAATGGTCAAATATCTTAAAGATAACAATGACCCGCGATTACCATTTTATGCAGAACCTGCAGAAGGAGGATCAAAATCATTTAAAAGACCTGATGCTTCAGAAGATCCTGATGGTTATGATAAATTTCCCAAAAGAATCAACTTCATCAAGAGTGTATTGGAAGAAGCCGGCGCAGTATTTGATTTTTCAATGAACGAAGATTCTGCAACATTCGTTATCCCCGAAAATACTTATTACATCGGCCAACCGACGAGATTGGGAGCAGAAATTAAAAAGTATGCAAGATGGGAATTCTTTTCTTCCTGCAAGGATTATATAGTAGGATTGGATGAAAACAGCAATGAGATAGCTCCTGAATTGGTTCTTACTGCTGCTGAATCATTCTTCCTGAGAGCACAGGCTATTACCATGGGACTTGCTTCCGGTGATGCAAATGCTATGTACCAAAACGGTTTAAGAGCTTCTATGACCTATTGGGGAGCATCTGATGCTGATGTTGACAATTATTTGGCAAATGCTTCAATGGGAAGTCTGACCGGAGATAAAAACAGTGATCTTGAAAAAATAGGAGTTCAAAGATGGATTGCTGCTTATACCGATGGCTACGAAGGATGGTCAATAGTAAGAAAAACAGGATTTCCTAAAGAACTGAGTCAGGGTGTATCCGATATCGATATTTTCGGTTTGGGTGATCTCAATGGAAAATATCCTCAAAGATTAAGATATGGTTCCAAAGCTTATGACCTCAACGGTGATCAACTTCAATTAGCAATTGACAGACAAGGTCCTGATGTTCAGGCGACAGAAGTGTGGTGGGCAAAATAATTTTTGTATAATAAGTAATTTCATAATTTTAGGGTTGTCAAAATTGGCAACCCTTTTTTTGATATCTTCCGGGGTCGGGTGCCTTTTGAAATGAAAAAAAATTAATTTAATACTTGAATCCGGTATAAAAAGGTTTATTTTTGTAATAATTGAGGCAAAAATGATTTTAATGACAATCAGACTTATTTTACCGGGTTAATATTTAATTTATGAGAACAACACTAATGTTTATACTGATAAATATCTGTTTTATTACCGGATTGAGTACCCAAAATTCAATTCCGGCTAAAGAAAATACAAAACTCCATATTATCAAATCATTTTATTCAAAAGATAGTCCTGATGCTGTAAGCTTTTACAGGATTGTACAAGATTCGGGTTCTATTTATTATACCGCAGGAAAATTAAATTTTGATACTGAAGGTAATGTAATTCAAAAAATTATTAAAAATAAAAAGATAAATAAAAACAAACTGGAAAAATATATTTCAAAAGCTTCAAAAGGCAGATCTGTTGAGATAATAAAAGATTCTCCTAAAGTAATATTTATTCAGCTTAAGACTAAAGACAATCCTGATCTGTTCCAAAAAAGGAAGATAATTTCAAAAAAAATTGAAGACAAGCTAACTGCAAATAATCTTGGTACAAGCTATGGTATTGATAAAGGTGACAATGTTATAAACCTGGAAGTTGAAGTTAATGACAGGGACCGTTCATTAGCTATCATTATAGAAGTTTTGAAGGAAGAAAACGCTCTTCAACACTGCATCATTGGAAAAAGAATTTATATTGAGGCGGATGATTACTTATTTGAAATTATTTATCCGATTGATTTTGAAGGACAGTTTTACCCTTTTTAAATAATTATGATATGGCATTTATAATACTTTACGTTACACACAAAAATAAAGAAGAAGCCAAAAAGATCGGAGATTTTTTGCTTAATAAACATCTTATTGCCTGTGCCAATTATTTCCCTGTTGAATCCGGATATTGGTGGAATGGTATTATTGAATCGGACGATGAATATGTCTCTATTTTTAAAACAAGAAGGGAATTTTGGAATTTGGTTAAAAAAGAAATTGAAAGTATCCATCCTTATGATGTTCCGTGTATCATGAAAATAGAAGTTGAAGCAAATGATGCTTATGAAAAATGGATATTTAGTGAAACAAAATATGATAAAACAGATGCGTAAACTTAAACTAAAAGAGCTTGGCAGGATGTCCGTTCCGGAATACAAAAACAGCAAAAAATCACCAATCGTATTGGTTATGGATAATATCCGTTCGGCGATGAATATCGGTTCATTTTTTAGAACGGCGGATGCTTTTGCTGTCCAAAAAATATATATCTGCGGTATATCTGCTACCCCGCCACATAAAGAAATCAATAAAACAGCAATCGGTGCAACAGAATCAGTTGACTGGGAATACTACAAATCTACAAGAGAATGTATTACTAAATTGAAGGACAAGGGATATATCATTACGGGCATTGAGCAAACCGATCAATCTGTCATGCTTAATGAATTTGTTCCTGAAAAAGATAAAAAGCACGCATTGATTTTCGGAAATGAAGTATCGGGAATAAGTGATGACGTTTTGGATTTATTGGATTTTTCTCTGGAAATACCACAATTCGGCACCAAACATTCTTTTAATGTAGCAGTAAGTGGCGGGATAATCTTGTGGCATTACTTTTTGAATTTGTAACTGATTTGACAGATGAATTTTATCAATGATAATTCCGATTTAAAATAAAAAAATAAAGTGAGAAACAGCAGTTATAAAATAGCATTAGCAATAGTATTAATATATTTTTCATTGGTTGCTTGTGAAAAAAACAATACTTCAACTCATACAAAATCTCAATGGATAACTGATTTTATAACGGAAATTAAATCGGGAAACTATCCCAAAATCTATGGTATTTCATGGTGGCATGAAAATTTTGATAGTACATTTTTTACAATCAATTCCTCTGTCGAATCACAAAACACGTACAGAAAAATGGTTGATGATGATATTTTTATTACTTCCTGTTCGTTTGAAAACAAAAAACTAATACCTGTTCAGGGAAAAATATATCATTCTGCATTTCCTTTTTTTGGTGGAACGGAAGATAAAGTCAGTTCGGCAAAAATAAATGATTTCGAATATTTGGCAAATAAAAAAATCGCCTGGGCTTATTTTTCCAATAATTGGCTTGACAGCTTGGTCTTTCCTTCAAATTCTATTTCTATAATCACTTCAAATGGCAAAACACCTTTCCTTAGAATGATGTATCGAAGTGAATTTGAAGAGAATCATGAAGATCCCAAATATAAAATGATCGATATTGTAAATGGGAAATACGACAGTTGGCTAAAAAAATGGGCTAAAGAAGCCAAAAACACAAATATAAATTTATTAGCAGAGTTTGGAACTGAAGTAAATGGTAAATGGTTCTCATGGAATGGCTATTATAGCGGAGCCGGTGTCAAAGATAAATACGGAGACAAAGAGTATCCTGACGGACCAGAAATTTTCAGAGATGCATACAGGTATATTATTGATATATGCAAACAGCAAGGTGTAGATAATATTACATGGTTTTTTCATTTGGATGTTAATGATGATCCCGAACAATGGTGGAATTCTCCTGAATATTATTATCCCGGTGATGATTATATCGATTGGATCGGAGTAAGTATTTATGGACCATATACCCCTGACGAAGATTATATAGAACCCAAAGTGTTAATTTCCAAAGCTTATAAAAAAATGGAAACAATATCCGGAAACAAACCTTTTGCAGTATTGGAATTTGGTGTTACGGAATTATAAATTGACCAAATACAAAAAATGAAATACATTACCAGGACAATTTGGATACTTTCATTAATCAGTCTTTTTACTGATACTGCAAGTGAAATGCTCTATCCAATAATGCCTATATACTTAAAAACAATTGGATTTTCTGTTCTGCTCATTGGAATTTTAGAAGGAATAGCTGAAGCTACCGCAGGACTAAGCAAAGGATATTTTGGAAAACTGTCAGATTTATCAGGGAAGAGAGTGCCTTTTGTCCAATTAGGCTATAGCTTAAGTGCTGTATCAAAACCAATGATGGCTGTTTTAATTTATCCGCTTTGGATTTTCTTTGCCAGAACTATAGACAGGTTGGGCAAAGGAATTAGAACAGGGGCAAGAGATGCTTTACTTTCCGATGAAACTACCAGGAGAGATAAAGCTAAGGTATTCGGATTTCATCGTGCAATGGATACTTTAGGTGCAGTATTTGGACCGTTATTGGCACTGCTTTATCTATATTTCCATCCTCATGATTATAAAACTCTATTTTATATAGCTTTCTTTCCCGGGTTATTAGCTATTTTAGCCTCAACATTATTAAAAGATAAAAAAGCTCCACTTAATAACCATAAAAAAAATACTTCTTTTTTTTCATTCTTAAAATATTGGAATGAAAGCCCTACAAATTATAGAAGATTAGCTATTGGATTATTAACTTTCACTTTATTTAATAGTTCCGATGTTTTCCTCTTGTTAAAAATAAAACAATCGGGACTAAATGATACTATGTTGATAGGGGTCTATATATTTTACAACCTAATATATGCAATATTTGCTTTTCCAATTGGAATATTAGCTGATAAAGTCGGATTGAAGACAATATTTATAACCGGATTAAGTCTTTTTGCAATAGTTTATTTCGGAATGTCAATAAATACTAATTTATATCTTTTCATAGTTTTATTCTTTCTATATGGTATATATGCTTCAGCAACAGAAGGAATTTCAAAAGCATGGATTACAAATATTGTAGATAAAAAAGATACAGCTACTGCAATAGGTACTTATACCGGACTTCAAAGTATTTGCACAATGATCGCAAGTACATTAACCGGGTTTTTGTGGTATAAATTCAGTGCGACAACAGCATTTATTACTACGGGAATTGTGACTTTAGCAATAGTGATTTATTTTTTTACAATTCCAAAGCCAGATATTAAAAATTATTAGAGTTTTTTAAATTTTTTTTATATATTTAAAGTAATATTGACTAACACATGTCTTCAATAATATGAAGACATCAATATCATTGCAAATGACCGGTGAACCTGAAAATAAAATCGTAGAAACCATAAAAAATTATGGCACAAAAATATTTGGGTTCATCAGATCAAAAGTCAACAATACCGAAGATGCCAAAGATATACTTCAGGAAGTATGGTTTCAGTTAAGCAGATTAACAAATATCGATGACATCGAAAACATAGGAGGTTGGCTATATTATGTTGCAAAAAATAAAATAACTGATAATTACCGTAAACAAAAACACGAATCACTTGATAATTATTTTTGGGAAACCGAAGATGGAGAATTTTCAATTAAAGAAATTCTTTTATTGGACGATTCAAAAAATCCGGAAATAGGATTATTCAAAGAAATATTCTGGGAAAAATTAATCACAGCATTAAATGAATTGCCCGAAAATCAAAGACAGGTGTTTATTCTAAATGAAATAGAAGATCTTACCCTTCAGGAAATCGCTGATAAAACAAATACAAACATAAAAACAATTATCAGTCGAAAAGGATATGCAATTAAGCATTTAAGAAAAAAATTAAACGATTTATATCAGGAATTATTAAACTAAAAAGAAAGAAATCATGGAAAAAATTTGGAAAAAAAGAAAACCGTTTATGTTTATATTTATAATCATTGGATTTGCTCTTTTGATTGGACTTTTAATGTTATTATGGAATGCTGTTTTACCGGCGATAATCGGAGTAGCTCAAATCAACTATTGGCAGGCACTGGGTATTTTTATCTTAAGTAAAATATTATTTGGTTTTAATTTCGGTCCTTCCAGAAGCAAAATGATTGAACACAGAGCAGGTATCAGAGAAAAATTCATAAATATGACGGATGAAGAAAAAGAAGCTTTTAAGGAAAAATGGAAAGCAAAATGGAAAAATCATGAATAGAGCATATTAAAAGATGCTTGCCCTTTTTAACCTAAAGTTAAATTTTTCATAAAATTTTTGTTATATTTGTAATTGAAAATAGAGAAGAGCATATAACCCGGATTATTCATGGTTTTAGCTTTATGTAGATTTAATATTTAGTGATTTAAAACAATATAAAAATTATAGTGGTGAATAATTCGGGATAAAATCATTATACAAATATGGCAATAGAAAAAAACATATTAATCACAGGTGCCAGTGGTTTTATCGGAGGATTTATTACGGATGAAGCAATAAACAGAGGATATAATGTTTTCGCAACTGCCAGAAAAACCACAAATACTAAAAGACTTACAGAAAAAGGTGTAAATATTATCGAAGTTGATTTTGGAAATGAAAAACATTTGGAAAACGTTTTCTCAAATCAACAAAAATTTGATTTTATTATTCATAATGCAGGAATAACCAAAGCATTTAGAAACAAAGAGTATAATGAAATCAATTTTCATAATACCAAAAGGTTTATAGAAATACTTAAAAAGACAGGAAAAGTACCTGAAAAATTTGTTTACATGGGTAGTTTAGCCGCTTATGGACCAGGTAAAAAAAACTCCGTTGAACCGGTAAAAAGAACAGATGAACCGAAACCGGTAACTGAATACGGAAGAAGTAAATTAAAAGCGGAAAAATATATCATAAACGAATCGGATATTCCATACATTATTTTTAGCCCAACCGCTGTTTACGGGCCTGGAGAAAAGGATTTGTTTACCACCATAAAACTTATTAAAAAAGGAATTGATTTCAAAATAGGTTTCAAGGAACAATATTTCACATTCCTTTTTGTAAAAGATTTGGCAGAATTAGTATTGGATTCGCTTAAAACCCCAATTATCAATAAAGAATATTTTGTATCTGATGGTAATTTATATACAAAAAAAGATCTGAGTCGGGCAATCAAACAAAATCTGGGTGTCAAAGCAATTCCGATCACCGTACCCGTATGGTTTGCGACTATTGTAGCAGCTTTCAACGAAGGTATTTCCTGGTTGTCCGGGAAACAATCTATATTGAACGTGGAAAAAATAGCCGAATTATCTGCTCAAAACCTCAATTGTGATATACAGGAAACCATAAAAGATTTTAATTATAATCCCAAATATGATTTATACAAAGGGATGTATGAAACAATAAAATGGTACAAAGAACAAGGATGGTTATAAAATAGTATTATGAAAGAAAAACATACTAAAGAAGTGCTCAAAACCATATCAAAGGACAGAAAACGCACAAATCTGCTAAAAAAATACGAACAAGCGCTTATTGCATTCTTAGTTCAAAAGGTGCCAGGATGGATAAGTTCGGATATGCTAACTTTGATCGGTTTTCTTGGGAATCTTATAGTTTTTATCAGTTTTCTTTTAGCTTTTTAT
>JALVEG010000262.1 GCA_027031145.1 Saprospiraceae bacterium
AGTATTTCCACTGCCTTATCGATGACAGTCAATGGTGCTCAGGGAGAAACTTATGATGAGATGATCAGAACATTGAAATACAACGGTTGGGATCTTGATGAACTCAATAACGCATACAAAGCGTACCTTGATATTGTCCCTTTTCTTGATGATAAAGTGAAATTGAGTATAGCCAATTCGATTTGGTACAAAAATGATTTTCAAGTTTTGCCTGAATTTATTGATGTAAATAAAAAATACTATAATTCTGAGGTTTACGGGCGTGATTTTTCCAAGCCCTCAACAAAAGATGAGATAAACGGATGGGTAGAAGATAAAACAGAAGGGAAGATCAAAGATATCTTGGATCAGATTCCAGGAAACGCAGTAATGTTTCTGATAAATGCTATATATTTTAAGGGAGAATGGATGTATCAATTTGATAAAAAGAAGACTACCAAACAGGATTTTATTAAGGAAGATGGAAATAGAGTCAAAGTGGATATGATGGACGGTGGTGAAATTACTATTCCATATTATGAAAATGATATTTTTCAAATGATCGATCTTCCTTATGGCGATTCGATATTTTCAATGAGTATTTTGCTTCCCAAGTACAATAATAAAGTGAATGATATTATAACAAATCTGGATATATCCTCCTGGAATGAATATGTTAATAATCTGACTCCTTTGAAAATGCCCGTGCAAATACCAAAATTCAAAATAGAATTCAAAGATTCATTGAAAAACGTATTGATAGATTTGGGTATGTATAAAGCTTTTGATCCGGCACAAGCCGATTTCACTAAAATATATAAACCCGGAGGAATTTGGATAGATGATGTTATTCATCAATCATTTGTAGAGGTCGATGAAAAAGGCACTGAAGCTGCTGCTGCCACGGTAGTTATTATTAAAGATTCCTCTATCGGTAAATATTTTTATGCAAACAGACCTTTTGTTTTTGTCATAAGGGACAACAGGACAAATAGTGTACTGTTTATCGGTAAAATGATGAATCCGGGAAAATAATTTTATGGGATTGAGATTTTCTTATCTGGGCTCTTCTGCCCCCTCTGGCATCCCGCTAATGCTTTACGCTCCCCCTTATGTTTTTCTTCCATTTCATTCCAGAAAAAAATAGGAGGAAGCAGCAACCCGCCAGACTACACTATGTTTTGTCGGACAGGCAAAGACAGAGTTAGGAAAAAATGCAGAGTATTTTTGGATGGGCACATGCGCGGGTGGCGGTTCTCCCTTTACCTGTCCCTTTGGGAGAGAGTTAGAGGGCAGCGTTAATAAAAAATGGAAGTTTTATCGAAATCTCATAGGAGACTTGCCCGCCCCTATATGGTATTTTTATTCATCAAAGTCCACAGTTTATCTTTGAGTTCAGTTAGACCTTCACCTGTTACAGCTGAAATAAAAACATAAGGAGTGCCGTCAAAATCAAGTTCTTTTTCGATCATTTGCTTCAATTCATCATCCAGCAGATCGGATTTTGATATTGCTATCAGTCTTGGTTTGTGCATCAATTCGGGATTATGTTGCTTTAATTCGTTAAGGAGAATTCTGAATTGTTTATTAATATCGTCTGCATCGGCAGGTATAACAAAAAGAAGTACAGAATTGCGTTCGATATGTCTTAAAAATCTTAATCCGAGACCTTTTCCCTCATGTGCTTTTTCTATGATACCCGGAATATCTGCCATTACAAATGAACGGTTGTCCCTATAGTTAACTATTCCCAAATTTGGAACCAAAGTAGTAAATTCATAATTAGCTATTTTAGGTTTGGCAGCAGAAATAGCAGAAAGTAAAGTCGATTTTCCTGCATTGGGGAAACCCACTAATCCAACATCTGCTAAAAGTTTGAGTTCGAGAACTCTTATCGCTTCTTTTCCCGGTTCTCCCGGTTGAGCATATCTGGGAGTCTGATTTGTGGAAGATTTGAAATGAGTATTTCCAAGTCCTCCTCTACCACCCTGGAGAAGAATTTTTTCTTCTCCATCTTTGGTTATTTCAAATAAAACTTCACCCGTTTCAAAATCTTTAGCCACTGTACCAAGTGGAACTTCAAGTATAACATCTTCTCCGCCGGCTCCGGTTTTGTTTGCTCCTCTTCCGGGTTCGCCATGACCTGCCTTGATATGTTTTCGGTATTTCAAAGGAAGAAGTGTCCAAAGTTGTTTATTTCCTCTGACGATTATATTTCCCCCTCTGCCACCATCTCCTCCGTCGGGGCCTCCCCTGGGATTGCTGCGGTCACTTTGAAGATGCGCTGATCCGGCACCACCTCTACCGCTTTTGCAGTAGATTTTAACATAATCAACAAAATTGCTTTCTGCCATTCGATTTATTTTTTATTGTGCTCTTCCACAGCACACAAAATCCTGTTTGATATTTCATCAATATCTCCTACACCATTAACCGTTCTGGCTTTGTTTTTGTTTTCATAATATTTATATACCGGTAATGTTTGGTCCATGTAAACCTTATATCTTCCGCGAATAATATTTTCATCATTATCATCTGATCTTCCGGAGGTTTTACCTCTGTTCAGGATTCTTTGAACGATTTCTTCTTCGGGAACATCAAGAGAAATTAACACATTTACTTCTTCTCCCAGTTCTTCCAAAAGTTTATCCAGTTCCTTTGCCTGATTATTGTTTCTCGGGAAGCCGTCAAGTAAAAAGCCTTTAGGATTGTCAAAACTAAGAATTTTGTTTTTCAGCATTTCGATGGTAATCTTATCGGGTACCAGCTCTCCTGCTTCCATAATGTGTTTTATTTTTTTACCCAATTCGGTTTCATTTTTCAGTTCATATCTGAAAAGGTCTCCTGTAGAAATATGATGAAGGTCATATTTTTCTTCAATTATTTTTGCTTGAGTTCCTTTACCGGAACCAGGAGGGCCAAACAATATTATATTAAACATATTTTAACTTTTTTCTAGTTCAAAAATCGTTCAAAAATATCAATTTAATGTGAAATGACATCGGTAGCAAAGGTAAGTCTTTTTTTCCAATAATTACTATTTAATATATCGTCTTTTTTAACTCCTTCAGAAGTTGTACTATGTATAATGATTAAATGTCCTTTGGAATTTGAAACTACAATACCTACATGATTTATTTTTCTTTTATGTTTAAAAAAGACCAGATCTCCTTCTTTCGCATTTTCAATTTTTATTTTTTTTCCGATTTTACTTTGTTCACGGGAAGAGTGTGGAAGTGTAATGTTATTATTTTTAAAAACATAATAGGTAAAACCGGAGCAATCAAATCCTTTTGAGGGACTTATACCACCATATCTGTATTTTGAACCAATAAGAGAATTTGATGTTGATATTATTTCTTTTCTTAAAATATCATCAGTGTTTGAATAAAAATTTGCGTTATTTTTATAAAAAATCTTACAAGAAGTAAGAAAAATTAAAATCACAGGCAGCGTTTTTAGAAAAAACGGCGTCTTAAATATAGAGAAATTACTTATTACAGCTTTCATGTTAATTAATAAGAAAAATTCGTTGCCAAGTCCGGTTTGAAGAAGCCGGACTTTTTTAATTTATTTCAATAACTTTTTCAGTCCCCAATTTATTGCAATTATCAGCAAAATAAAAATTATCAGAAAATATTGAATTGGCATATAAGTAAATGCTATAATTCTAAACCGGTCTACAACCCATAAAAAAAATATTAACCCTGAAATAACAATAATCAACCCTGAAATTTTGTCAAATCCGGGTATTTCATTGAAACTTACATATTTTCTTATTATTAGTATGGTGGCTATCATGGAAATAACGGGAAGTATCTGAATGAAGATATCATAATTAAGAATTGAGTTATTTTCGAATAAAAACATATATAAATTGAAAAATAACGCAAATAATCCGGGAATCATAACAGCAAAAATAATGATCATAAAAAATTCTTTCCATGGACTGCGGTTACATTTATCATCTCCCAACATCCCTGTTATTCCTGCTAAAATGGGGATACCGATAAAATAGATAAGTATATAATTGGGATTATTTCCAATGAAATCAAATAATTCTTTTACGGTCATAATGTATTTTATTTACAAATAAACGAATATTATTTGTATTTCATAGATAAAGTATAATATTTACTTTGATCAATTTTAAGTATAATTTTAAATTATGCCAGGTATAGATTAAGAAAGAACTGAAAAAAGTTGATAATATAAAATGAAAATAAAAATATTTCACAAGGACTTGAATCCCGCAAAACTGCGGGAGACCTACGGATTAATTCCGCTGTTCAGCGGAACCGCTCTAACCAACCGATAATATTTCTCCAAAAAAAAACCAATAAGAATACTTACCGGTTTTTTGAGCGCCTCCACAAGGACTTGAATCCCGCAAAACTGCGGGAGACCTACGGATTAATTCCGCTGTTCAGCGGAACCGCTCTAACCAACCGATAAAATTTCTCCAAAAAAAAACCGATAAGAAAACTTACCGGTTTTTTAAGCGCCTCCACAAGGACTTGAATCCCGCAAAACTGCGGGAGACCTACGGATTAATTCCGCTGTTCAGCGGAACCGCTCTAACCAACCGATAATATTTCTCCAAAAAAAAACCAATAAGAATACTTACCGGTTTTTTGAGCGCCTCCACAAGGACTTGAACCTTGGACCTACGGATTAACAGTCCGCCGCTCTAACCAACTGAGCTATGGAGGCATAGTTATAATTTCAATATGCGACATAGCTTTTTTATTAGTTACGGATTAATTCCGCTGTATAGCGGAACCGCTCTAATCCCGCTGAACAGCGGGAAGCTATGGAGGCATAGTTATAATTTCAATATGCGACATAGCTTTTTTATTAGTTACGGATTAATTCCGCTGTACAGCGGAACCGCTCTAATCCCGCTGAACAGCGGGAAGCTATGGAGGCATTATATCATACTTTTCATTAAAAGCGAGTGCAAAAGTAATAATTTACTATTTATTTAACCAAATAATTCTAATATTTTTTATTCTTTTTTTTAAAAAAAATTAAAATGTATGGTTTATCTCAAATAAATTGTTGAATTTTGCATTATAAAATAGCAACTATTCAGGTTAGGGCGTTTTTTTTTCAATCAAAAAGATTCTACCTGAGTAATTACATTAATTCAAAAGATTAGAGATGAAAAATAAAAGATTAATTTTGATTTTCCTTGTATTGATTATAGCTGTTGTAGGATTTGTCTATTATTCGAGTAGAGATAAATTTGAAGATCTTGAAAAACTTGGGAAACAATTACCGAAAAATCATATTAATACAAAAGCACAGGTAACTAAGTTGGATGAAATAAGAAATCATTCTGTTCTTATTGGTAAAACAAAGTATACAGATGGTTTTTTATATACTTATATTTTTGATGCTAATGGTAAAAAATATATGGGAAATTATTTTTCCAAAGTTAGAACGTTTGATATTAACGATAGTATCCCTATTATTTATTTACCTGAAAATCCCAAGGTAAATGAATTTAAAAAATGATGCTATAGAAGAATTATTATCATCTGTAAAAAAAATATCCATCAAAGCAGGAAAAATAATTTTGGATGTTTATAACACGGATTTTTCCAAAAGTATTGAAAATAAAGAAGATAACAGTCCTGTTACAGTTGCAGATAAAAAGGCAAATAAATATATTGTTAATAAGCTTCAGGAATTGACTCCTGATATTCCTGTCATATCAGAGGAAAGTGATCAAATAGAATTTATAAAAAGAAAAAAGTTTAATTTCTTTTGGCTTGTAGATCCTTTGGACGGAACCAAAGAATTCATAAACAGGAATGGTGATTTTACTGTCAATATTGCGCTTATGCAAAAAAGCAGGCCGGTAATGGGAGTTGTGTATATTCCTCTTGAAAAAAAATTGTTTTGGGCGATTGAAGGGAAAGGAGCATATTTGGAATTTCAGAATTTGGTTCAAAGATTGAAAGTGAATAAAGTTGATCTTAATAAGAAGAATCTTAAAATTTTAGTTTCCAGATCCCATTTCGATGATAAAACCAAAGCCTTTCTTGATAAGTTTAATGAACCTGTTATTTTACATAGGGGAAGTGCATTAAAATTTTTATTGATAGCAGAAGGCAAAGGTGATATTTATTTTAGATTTTCTCCTACAATGGAATGGGATACGGCAGCTTCACATATTATAATGAAAGAAGCAGGGGGAACTATATTGAATATTGAAACGAATAAAGAATTGGAATATAATAAAGAATCAATGATCAATCCGGGATTTATCGCTATGTTCCGTGAAAATTTATAACATGAATCAATTTAGCATATTGATAATTACTTATAATGAGGAAAAAATAATCGGGCGCTGTATTGATGCAGCATCTAAAATAAGTAATGACATTGTGATTGTTGATGCTTATAGTGAAGATAAAACAGTTGAAATAGCTAAATCTAAAGGCGCTAATGTTTTTTTGAAAAAATGGGAAGGTTATTCAGAAGCTAAAAATTTCGGTGCAGGTAAATGCAAAAATGACTGGATAATTTCACTTGATGCAGATGAAATAGTTTCCGAAGAGTTTATCAGAAATATAAAAAAAGTAAAACCTGTTGATAATATTATTTACCAAATTAATATTAAAGGCAATTTTTTAGGCAAATGGATCTATTATTCCGGATGGTACCCGTCATGGAAAAAAAGGATTTACAATAAAAAATATTTTTTTTGGAATGATGCTGTAGTTCATGAATCTCTGGTTGGGAAAATTGAGTTTGATCTAAAAAAAATCAAAGGTGATATTTTGCATTATAGCTATGATAATCCGGATGATGTAAGTATTAAATCTGACAGATATGCAAAATTATTAGCAAAAAGCATGGTTAAAAACAATAACAAACCAAGTATGTTAAAGAGATTATTAGGAAGCCGGTTTAAATTTATCAATACATATTTATTCAAATTAGGATTCCTGGATGGTAGAGCCGGGTTTAGGATTGCTAAGATGAATGCGGAAATAGTAAAAAAGAAAATATATTATTATGACTTGTATATTAATGACCCGGACGCAATAAAATAAATAAAAATTCGTAGTAAATACGGACTTTAAAAGTTATTTAGTCTTATTCTAAGCAATATTTAACCCCAAAATGAAAAAAATGTTTAAAAAATTTGGCTATTTAATAAAAAAGTCTCAAAT
Source organism: Saprospiraceae bacterium (assembly GCA_027031145.1). Lineage (GTDB taxonomy): Bacteria > Bacteroidota > Bacteroidia > Chitinophagales > Saprospiraceae > JADJGA01. Next base: position 7,167 of record JALVEG010000262.1, read on the forward strand.
TTGTATTTAAATTAAATCTAAATAAGAAAAAAAATAAGAAGCATTATGTCAGAAATGGATTTCAACAAGAAACTCGAGCAGTGTACTCCTACGTTAAAATCTTTTGCATTCAATTTAACTAAAAATGATGAAGAAGCTGAAGATTTATTGCAGGATACAGCATATAAAGCGATTTTGAATCGTGAAAAATTCAGAGCAGGTACCAACTTCAAAGCATGGTTATTTACAATAATGAAAAATACTTTCATCAATGATTATCGCAGAAAGGTAAGAAGGAATACTGTTATGGATAATACGGATAATCAATATTTTATTAATTCATCCACATCAATAATAAAAAATGAAGCTGATTCTCAAATATTATTGGAAGAATTGAATAATTTAATTGATTTATTGGATGAAAATTTAAGAGAACCTTTCAGAATGCATTTTTACGGTTATAAATATCAGGAGATAGCAGATAAAACTCAAATTCCTCTTGGTACGGTAAAAAGCAGAATATTTATTGCGAGAAATGAATTGAAAAAACTTATTTCTAAAAACTATATTGAGAGTTTTCCTCAGGAATATTGCAAGAAAAAATGTGCATAATCAATGTGCAAATATAAGTTTTATAAAAAAAGCCGTCAAATTTTGACGGCTTTTTTAGTATGTAGTTTTATTTTTTACCGAGTAACAATGCTCTGTTATATTCAAAATTCATACGAGCTATATTGGTGACTGATATCTCCTGGGGACATTCCATTTCACAGGCTTCTGTATTCGTACATGAACCAAACCCTTCAGCATCCATAGCGTCTACCATAGCAACCACCCTTTTTTCTCTTTCTATTTCTCCCTGAGGCAATGTAGCCAATTGAGTGATTTTAGCTGATGTAAATAAAGCCGCACTTGAATTTTTACAAGTTGCAATACATGTTCCACATCCTATACAAGCTGCTGAATCAAAAGCATCTTCCGCATCCATTTTGCCAATAGGTAAAGAATTGGCATCCGGTGCTGAGCCGGTATGTACTGAGATAAAACCTCCTGCCTGCATGATTCTGTCCATTGCGCTTCTATCTACCTTAAGGTCTTTGATCACAGTAAATGCACTTGCTCTCAATGGTTCGACCAATATGGTATCTCCGTCTTCAAAATGGCGCATATGCATTTGGCAAGTTGTAGTATGATGGTGATGTCCGTTTGGTCTCCCGTTGATTGTTAATCCACATTGTCCGCAGATACCTTCACGGCAGTCCGAGTCAAATTCTACCGGAATTTTATCTTCATGTATTAATTTTTCATTCAATACATCAAGCATTTCCAGAAATGACATATCCGGATTTAAATCATTTAATTTATAAGTTTCAAAATGTCCTTTGGATTTTGAATCTTTTTGCCTCCAAACTTTAAGGGTAACGTTCATTATTATAAATTTTATTTTTTAATAGATGCTAAATGCAAATAACATTAATTCTATATTGTTTTACTTATAACTTCTAACCGATGGTTTAACTACTTCAAATGTCAATTCTTCTTTGTGTAATTTCGGTACTTTTCCATAGCCTGTATATTCCCAGGCAGATACATACATATATTTTTCATCATTCCTAAGAGCTTCACCATCTTCCGTTTGATACTCTTCCCTAAAGTGAGCACCACATGATTCATCTCTGTCATAAGCATCATGAGCCATTAATTCAGCCAATTCCAAAAAGTCAGCAACTCTTCCTGCTTTTTCAAGTTCCGAATTGACTTCATAAATTCCTCCCGGCACTTTCAGGTTTTGCCAAAAATCTTCACGCAATTCTTTTATTAGCTCTATACCTTTGGCGATACCTTTTTTACTTCTGCTGACTCCTACATGTTGAAACATGATTTTTCCGAGTTGTTTATGATAATACTCGGCAGATTTTGTTCCGTTGATAGAAACAAATTTTTTCAATCTCTCAACAGCATCTTCCTCAGCTTTATCAAACTCAGGCGTGTCTGTTGGGATTTTTCCTGTTCTGATATCATTTGATAAATAATTGCCAATGGTTACCGGAACGATAAAGTATCCGTCAACACTTGCCTGAAGCAGTGAGTTTGCTCCAAGACGATTGGCGCCGTGATCGGAAAAATTGGCTTCTCCTATTGCATATAATCCGGGAATCGTAGTCATTAATTCATAATCGACCCAAAGTCCACCCATAGTGAAGTGTGCAGCAGGTGAGATCATCATCGGTTGTTTATATGGGCTCATACCTGTTATTTTTTCATACATTCTAAACAGGTTTCCGTATCTGTCTCCTATTTCTTCAGCTCCGTATTCTTTTATAGCATCCCTGAAATCAAGATAAACAGCATTTTTGTTTGGACCAACTCCTTTTCCGGCATCGATTTGTTCTTTAGCTGATCTGGAAGCAATATCACGGGGAGCAAGGTTTCCAAAAGCAGGGTATTTTCTTTCAAGATAATAATCTCTTTCTTCTTCAGGAATATCATTAGGGAATCTGTCATCACCTTTTAGCTTAGGAACCCAAATTCTACCATCATTTCTAAGAGCTTCCGACATCAACGTCAGTTTGGATTGGTAATCTCCTGACTGAGGTAAACATGTAGGGTGAAATTGAACCCAGCTTACACCTGCCATAAAAGCACCTTTTCTATGGGCTTTCCATGCTGCTGAAGCATTGGAGCCTATTGCCAAAGTTGAAAGATAATATATTTTGCCATAGCCACCTGATGCCAGGATTACCGCATGAGCGCTGTGTCTTTCTATTTCACCGGTTATCAGATTTCTTGCTATAATTCCTCGGGCTTTTCCATCAATGACCACTAATTCAAGCATCTCATGTCTGTTGTAGGATTTAACATGTCCCAGACCTATTTGACGCATTAGAACCGAATATGCTCCGAGAAGCATTTGTTGTCCTGTTTGTCCCTGAGCATAAAATGTTCTTTTTACCTGAACTCCACCAAAAGACCTGTTTGCTAAAACACCTCCGTATTCTCTTGCAAAAGGAACCCCCTGAGCTACTGCCTGATCAATGACATTTGCGGAAATCTCGGCAAGACGATAAGTATTTGCTTCCCTTGATCTAAAATCACCCCCCTTTAACGTATCATAAAAATGTCTAAAAACATTGTCTCCGTCATTTTGATAGTTCTTTGATGCATTGATACCTCCCTGGGCTGCTACGGAATGGGCTCTTCTGGCTGTATCCTGGAAAAAGAAAACTTTCACATTATAACCGAGTTCTCCTAATGTCGCTGCAGCGGGTGCTCCGGATAAACCGGTACCAATTACAATTACATCGAGCTTCTTTTTATTAGCCGGATTTACCAGCTTACAATGTTCTTGATAATTTTTCCACTTTTTTTCCAGTGGTCCTTCAGGAATTTTAGCATTTAACATAATCTACAAATTTTTTAAATAAATAATAGCAGGAATTATTGCAAAACCCAGGCTCATTAAAATAGCAAAAGTAATTCCTATATATTTTGTCAATTTTATATACCATTTATTGTATACACCCAGTGTTCTGAATGCGCTCCACACACCGTGTGCTAAATGAAAACCAAGTGCAATAAAAGCAATAATATAAATAGCAACATACCAGCCTTGTTTAAATGATTCATGAACTATAAGAAAAATGTCTTTATTTCCTTTTTCATCCACGGGGATATCTCCAAATTTATATGCATACCAGTAATCACTGAAATGGAGAATTAAAAACAATAATATAATAACTCCCAAAATCCCCATATTTCTCGAAAACCAGGAACTGTTTACCCCTCTTTTGTCAACTTTCAATCCTTTACCATTGGATTTCCAGTTTTCAAGAGTGATCAATAAAGCATCCAGAATATGAATTATAAGAGTGGCATACAACACATAAGCAATAATTTCAATTATAATATTATGTGATAACAGATGGGAATACCAATTGTATTGTAAATGTGCCTGGTCATAAGGTAATAATAATTGAAAATTACCCAATAGGTGAATGATCAAAAAGAATGCGATAAATAAACCGGTCAGCGACATAAATATCTTTCTGATCAATGTGTTTTTAAATATTACTGATGTGCCCATGTTGTTTCGGCTTTTTGTTAATAAATATTTCAAGGGGCGAAGTTATTCTTTTTAACTAATTATCATCATATCAAATAATATTTTTAATTTCTATTTTAAACCAATATAAATAGGCTTATTTAGAATTATATTAATTAAAAATATAATTTTAATTGAAAATATAATTTTAATTGTCAAATATTACTTTTATTTTTGCAAATACTATAGAAAAGTGTAACTACTCAGGTAGGGTG
>JALVEG010000263.1 GCA_027031145.1 Saprospiraceae bacterium
TAACCAAGGATCCAATACATGATTATATGTTTCCCAATAAGCTTCTCCTTCATCTGCGTAATACACATAATTTAAACTATTGGGCTTAGGATGATTTTCATCAAATCCCGACTCAGCTTCTGCCATAGTAAAAATCAAAATTGTAATTATCAATGTCATAATAGACATTTCACGCCTGAAATACAAATGTTTAAGAACCGGAAAAATTATTGCAAACAACAACACAGTAAATAATACACTTACCGGCATTGACACCATTCTCAATCCTACCGGAAACATATCTATAAATGGTGACACAATCATTAATGCAGGAAGAGATAATATTGTATAAATCGCAATTTTCAGGTCTTTTCTAAGGTCAAAAAACAATTCAATTACATAAACTATTATAATTAAAAATAACGGTATGATCAAAAATGAAGCTCCCTGCAATTTATATGCAAAAACACCTGATAAAATCAACCAAAATACGGTTGGTGCAATCATGATTTCACTTAAATTCATTTTTTTCCAAAATGATCTGTAAGTCCAAAATGTTATCAATATCGTCAATAATACAAACCCTGCTATATAATAATGACCATTGTATGGAAATCCCTGCAAAATATCTTTGTACCCGGGATGGATCAGCAGCAAAAATTTCCAACCGAATATCGAAACCAATACAGATATTATCAAAACTATTAAAAAAGGGATAAAACTTATCAATGCTTTTTTTATTCTGATTTTCCCCTTTTTTACTCCTATGAAAAAAAGAATGATCATCAAAATAAATGCAATATAAAACAACGGGACAACCCATGAAAAAGGATAATATATCATATTGAAAATCGGAAAATTAAAAAATACATAATCCTCTTTGGCTTTTATATCATTCAGATCTTTTTCGGAAAAATAATTCAGTAATGACATTAGATAATCACCCTGATGCTGAACAGTATTGATATCAACATTTTTATAATTGTCCGTTTTGCTGTGATAATCATAAAAATCGTCTATAAAAGCAAAATTATAACCTTCAATATCGGCTATTTCCCTGAACATAGTAAGATCGGTATCATTGGGAAGCATTTTATATACACTGTACAAAAATGAATTTGCAATGGGATAATTTGGATGTGCTTTGACAAATTCTTTTACCATTTGTTTATTGCCTCCATTTGTTTCCATCAGAGTATAAGAAGGTCCACCACTTCCACGCGCTTCAAAATTTATAACCAAACCCACATCTTTGACCCATGGATGATGTTCAACAAATGCCTTGGCTCCGTTAAGTCCTATTTCTTCACCATCGCTGATCAATATAATAATATCATGTTTCGGTTTTTCACCTGTGGACAGATACGACCTTACTCCTTCCAATATTGTGGCAACCCCTACCCCATCGTCACTGGCTCCTCTTGATGCAAAGGGAGCTGAATCATAATGAGACAGCAGCATCAATGCTTTACCCTTTTCTCTTCCTTTTATTCGGGCAAGGATATTTTCATTGACAGTAGCACCATGCCATTTATCATTGTAGGAAAATTGGGTCTGAACCTCTGTTTTCAATCCCATTTTATTCAATTCCCCGATGATATATTTTTTAACTTCTTCATGATATGGAGTGCCTACAAAATGATAGGTTTCAGTCATATTTTTTAGATATTCCATTGCCCTGGCTGTAGAAAACTCTGTTTTTGGAGTATTCTCATCACTGATTTTATGCGGCACTAATGAATAATAACTATAAAAAACTGTCAGAAAAATAACAATTACAGAAAATAGTCCGGTTATTGATCTCTTTTTAAGCATGGTATAATTTTTTTTGTAAATATAAGGAATATTATTTCATATCTACTCTGGAGGAGTCATTTTGACTAAAAAATCACTTTTTTGCCATAGTTCAGCATATTTACGCATGTAAAGCACTTGTCTTTGTGAACCTTTGTGCTCTTTGTGCCCTTGTGTCTAAAATCTCAATATAAACTAAAATAGACACAAAGACCCTAAGTTCATAAAGTTACACAAAGAATTTCTACTTCATGTGAAAACACCAAAAATATGTATTTTATTTATAATTTCTCAGGAGTTACTAATCGGGATAAAACCCAAAAACAAATAACCTGAGTAGTTACTATATTTGATAATCAAATAAAAATTTTTATATTGTGAATACAAATACCGTAGATCTGTCGTTATCTATAATATAAGCTTTCAAAACCATTGTTATGCAAAAATATCTACTCCTTTCTCTAATGTTTTTAACACAAATATCATTTGCTCAATATGGCAATTATTCCCAATACAATTTTTTTGATTACTTCCTTATTGCAAGGGCAAAAAACGATATTGTCCATTCCGTTGATTCGATAACAAGAACAAAATATTTGCAAGGAGATACTTTTAAAAGTGTTTTTATCACACAAGACAGGGATGAAAATTACAATGTTACTGAAGCAAAAGTATTTCATGCAAATGAAAAATATTTAAACGGGAACAATGATTATTGGGACAAAGTTTCCGCAACTTATACAGATGACAATTTATTCAGATCTTATACCTATGTCCATGAATTCTATGACAGATTCGACACCATGCGATATAGAGAATATGATGACAACAGAAATTTGATTTTATCAATAATAAGTGATGAGATGGACTGTATTACAGGTAGTCCTCCAAGTGCAAACAGGACCAAAAACTTTTATAACGAAAATAATCAAAAAACAAAAAGGACAATTCAGGTAAAATGGGAGTATAATTGTTCTGACCGTCCTCTTCACCAATGGGTCAACAGCTACAACATAGATTACATTTATGAAAATAATAATCTCATCGAGGAATATCACACAAGTGCTAATCTCTATACTGATCCGTATGATGATAATGACACTTTTGATCTGACATTAAGACCTTTCAGAAAAATTCTTTATTCCTATTATGATGATGACAGATTAAAAACGTATACCCGTAATTACCGGGATAAAGAACAAAATAAATGGATTACATACTACAAAGATCTATATACATATTCAGATGATACTACTATAAAACAAAGAAAATATTGGAAAATTGACACACAATCATGGGATAGTCTCTATATCATAAAAACCTGGATCGTCAATGGTAATCGAGAAGAAATATATCTAAAATGGGATGCAGATAAATCAAAATGGCTTTTTGCGAAATACAAATATTATGTTCCATCAGAAGTTCAAGGTAAT
>JALVEG010000264.1 GCA_027031145.1 Saprospiraceae bacterium
TTAGCGCAGATACCCGAAGCCTTGGCGAAGGCGATTCGCAATCGTACACTGCCTCTAAAGCTTTAGCGCAGATACCCGAAGCCTTGGCGAAGGCGATTCGCAATCTCTATCAATCTTATTCAATCTACCTCAAAGCGAACCAAGTTTGCCACGTTTCCGTCAGTGGACGGACAAGATCGCTCGCAAAGTCGTGCTTCAAAAATACCCTGATAAGCGAATGCCTCTGACTTCGCTTACCAGTTTCAAAACTTCCACCCATCCAAAATCACCCCTTACCTAAGCCTCTTCATATAATTTGTCGTAAAATATTTATCCGGAATCTTTATTCCGAATTTCCATTCCAGATAATCTGCTACGGTTTTATTACCCGGTTTATCTTCAGGAATAAATTCATAATGAGAAGGTAAGATCCGTCCATCATAATTTTTAAAATTTGAAGTTGTAATAGTATTTATCAAAAAATCATCCTCATCATAATATTCACCTTTTATTTGATTATAGTTTACCTTGTCAATCCAAAGAATTATTTTGCCCCAGACAACAGCAGCATTTTTCTTTGGAATCAATAATATTTTCCATGTATCCATACCGTTCAGTTTTTCTTCGGCGACTATTTTATGTGTATAATCGACTAGTATTGATGATTGTTTTATCATATCATCATTGGTAAGATCAGTCCCCATCCATCCTTGTGTCATCATTGAAGGCGGAAGTTTTATGGTCCTTTCTATCGAAGGCATATAATTCCAAACTTCCTTTTTCCTCATCAGAAAAACAATTCCCTTTTCTTTAGGTGGTGAAACAACTAATGTTACTGAATAATATTTATTTTTTTCCCATGCTTTTACTATAATTTCTTTTGACCATGAAGGTCTGATAGCTTTTATCTTTATTTTTGCATAAGAACTTACTCCCCTTATTTTATCATCGGATTTTTTTACAATGTCATATGCAGTTTGAGCCTGCATGTAAAAACCTGTTAAAATCAGTAAAAGCAAATGTAATTTTTTCATGATCAATGTTATATTTATCTGTATTACGAATATAATTTTTCCATTTTTTCTTTAAATATTTGTATCATCTGTTCTATCGGATATTGATCGGGTTCTTCAAGTATATGCAAACTAATACCATCAATAATAGCAGCTATAAAAAGAAAATCCATTAGAGGATCCTTAACTTTCATTTTGTTCAATAAAATTATTCCGAGTTCCACATATTTTGATTTTCTTTCATTTATTTGATTTGAATACCTTTCTCTGATTTGCTTTTTATAACTAAGTCCGGTAATCAACTTCCAAAATTGCGGCTTTTGTTTTACACTGTTCATTGTCTCTTCCAGTACCTTGTAAAGTCCCTCCAATGGATTCTCGGTATCTGACGATAATATATCGTATAATCGATCAAATTCTTCAAATGATTTGAATATTATCGCATCCAATAAATCTTCTTTGCTTTTAAAATAATTATATACCAATCCTTTTGATATACCTGCTTTTTTGGCAATGTCACTGATAGATGTAGCATTGTAACCGTTTTCAGAAAATAATTCTGTGGCAGCATCCAGGATTTTTTCCTTGCTCCTCTCTCTTATTTCTTCCCATTGTGATTCTGTTCTCGGACTCATTTATTATTTTATGACTGAACGTTTGGTCAAAGATAAGAGTATTTAATTTGATATGCAAAAATTGATTCATTTTTTTTATAGTTTTTTTGGTTAAATGTCAAATTTTGACAAAATTCAATAACTTAGTGAGGATAAATAATTAAAATAATGAACTTTAGAGTGCAAAAAATATCAGTAAGATTTTATTTTTTAAAGAAAAATTATACCTTTGCACTCCGAAATTTTAAAATTATTAAAAAACTAAAAAAAGTATGAGACAATACGAAGTAAATTTTATCGTCGATCCCGTACTGTCAGGCGATGAAATCAAAGAGGCAGCTCAGACTTATGTAAATCTTATCCAGGAGAATGGAAATAAGATTGTACATGTGGATGAGATGGGACTACGCCAGTTGGCATACCCCATTAAAAAAAGAACTACAGGAATGTATTATTGTGTTGAATTTCAAAATGATGATAATACATTTATTCCAAAATTGGAATTAGCATTGAGAAGAGACGAAAGAATAATGAGATTTCTATCTGTTAAGCTGGATAGATACGGAGTTGAGTATAATGAGAAAAAACGCAATGGTTTGATCGGTAAAAAGGACAGCAAAAGAGAAAAATTGAAAGAGGATATCAAGCAGGTGAAAGAGGAAGCTGTAAAAGTTGCTGAACCGAAAGCTAAATCCGAAGAGGAATAATTGTTAATCATTAAAATTTTGAAAAATGGCTAGTAGAGAAGATATAAAGTTTTTAAATAATCCTAATATTGGTAAAAAAAGAAAGAAGTATTGTAGATTCAGAAAATACGGTATTAAGTATATTGATTATAAAGATCCTGATTTTCTTTTGCAATTTATCAATCCCCAGGGAAAAATTTTACCCAGGAGAATTACAGGTAATTCATTAAAGTATCAGAAAAAGGTTGCTATTGCGATTAAAAGAGCAAGACATCTTGCTATTTTACCTTTTGTTGCTGATAATATGAAGTGATTTTTTGTAACTTAAAAAAAAAGAAAAATGAAAGTTATATTATTAAAAGATATGGAAAAATTGGGGTCGAAGTATGATGTTGCTACTGTTAAAGACGGATACGGAAGAAATTTTCTTATTCCCCGAAAATTTGCTGTTATTGCTAATAAGACTAATATGAATAAACTTCAAAGTCTTAAAGCTGCTGAAGAGAAAAAGATGGCAGCTATGCTTGAAGAATTTAAAAAACAAGCTGAAAGTATTGAAGCAAAGGTGTTTGAGATCGGTGCTAAAGCAGGAACTACAGATAAAATTTTTGGAAGTGTGACCAATGTTCAACTTGCCAATAAATTGAAGGAAGATCTTGGTATCGATATCGATAGAAAGATTATAGAGATTGAAGAAGAAGTAAAAACACTCGGAACTCATAAAGCATTGGTGAAATTGCACAAAGATGTAGTTGCTACAATGACTTTTGAAGTTGTTAAGGAATAATTATGGTAAATAAATTTTAAAAAGCCGTTCCGGATATATTTGGAACGGCTTTTTTTGTAGGTGTATTTCATTTTTTCGCATTGCGGGTTGGGTTCTCCTTTATTTATCCCTTTGGGAGGAGTTAGAGGCGAGATTTGGAAAAAACGAAAAAATGATATGCACCCTTTTTTTGTTTTTTACTACTTTTGTCATATAAAAATATGTACTTTTGTATAATGTTATTTTGTGCACAAAGAACTATATGCAATTATTTAATTAAAACTTAAATTTATGGAATTCAAAACTATTTTGGTAGATATAAAAGATGGAATTGCTGTTTTAACAATTAACAGACCCAAGGCTCTAAACGCATTGAATAAAGTTGTTTTTGATGATCTGGATAAATTTTTTACTGAATTCGCTCATCAGAATGATAAAATAAGAGGTGTTATTATTACAGGAGCAGGGGATAAAGCATTTGCTGCCGGTGCCGATATTACAGAATTTATAGGTATGTCCGTTGAAGATGGTTCAAATCTTTCTGCCAGAGGTATGAAAGTTTTTGATAAAATAGAGAATTTTCATAAACCTGTAATAGCTGCAATTAATGGGTTTTCACTTGGAGGAGGCAATGAACTTGCCATGGCCTGCCACATTAGAATTGCCGGTTCAAAAGCTAAATTCGGACAACCTGAGGAAAATTTAGGTCTTATTACCGGTTACGGTGGTACTCAAAGACTCCCTGTGTTGATTGGAAGGGCAAAAGCGATGGAACTCCTTTTAACCGGAGATATGATTGGAGCCGAAGAAGCTAGACAGTTGGGATTGGTCAATCATGTAGTGGAAAAAGGACAGGAATTGGAAAAAAGTATTGAAATAATGAAAAAAATTATTTCTAAAAGTCCTTATGCTGTTGCCAAAATGATTGAAGCGGTAAATGCAGGTTTTGATAAAACTAAAAATGGTTTTGAAGTGGAGATTAAGAATTTTGGAGAGACCATAGGCAGCCATGACGGGCAAGAAGGCGCAAAAGCATTTTTAGAAAAAAGAAAACCTGATTTTATAGGAAAATAGTAATTTATTTGCAAATTATATATTATTTATTTTAATAAAATGTTATTTGTTTTTTTTGTTTGTAAAAAATAGTTTTCTTTGCAGATAAATTAATGAATTTGTCCCATGTTAAGCAGAAGAAGTGTCAGAATTAAGGTAATGCAGGTTCTCTACGCCCAAAATAGAGATAAAGAATTACATGATGATGAGGTATTAAAATTGTATAATGATTCAGTCAATGGCACATTTGATTTGTTCTTATTAAATCTGTATTTACTGATCGAAATAAGCAGGGTTTCTGTTGAAGATGAAGGTAAAAGGGTTTCTAAGTATATACCAACCGAAGATGACAGACTGTTTAAAAGCACTCTTTATAATAATGATATCATAAAATCCCTGGTCAATAACAAATTGTTAAAAAGCAAATTTGATAAATTACATTTTTCAGAAAAAATAGATGCGGACATAATCAGGAAACTTTATAGAAATTTTTCTCAGGAAAAAGCTTATATCGATTATTGGCACTATCGTAAGGACTTATCTGATGATCGTGACATATTACTTGAATTATACAGGTTTTTAAGAGCCAGTGAAGTTTTTAATGAGAAAGTAGAAGAACTCTATTATCAATGGATAAGTGAAAAATCTGTTGTGATCGGTTCGGTAAAAAAAGTAATTAAAAGAAATGAATTTGAAGACGAATTTATTAATGATTATTTGCCTCAAAGAGAAACTACTCATGATTTTGGAGAGCAACTTCTTAAATATACCATGGATATTGAACCAAAGTTGGAAGAACATGTTGTCCCAAGATTGTTAAAATGGGATAAAGATAGAATAGCCGTTGTTGACATGGTATTTATTAAAATGTCTTTAGCGGAAGTGCTGTATTTTGAAACTATTCCATGTAATGTAACCTTAAATGAGTATGTCGAATTGTCCAAAGATTATTCTACTGATAAAAGTAAAGAATTCATAAATGGTATTATGGACAAAGTCATTAGAGATCTTAAAGAAAAAGGACTTGTTCAAAAACAAATCAGGAAAAAATAAGTGTTTCTATCTGAGTTACAAATAACTTTCTAAAACATTTCTTACCAGAGCAATAGCAATATATTGCGAAAAATTTGTATATAATTGAAACTATTTTTAGTATATTTACGTTTTATATTATACAAAATAACTATAACTTGTGATAAATTAACACATTGGTATAGTATTTGTATAAACATTATAAATCCTATGAATATGAAAAATATAGTTAAAATATTTGCTATTATGCTATTGGCTATAAATGTGTTTTCTCAAACCAATAGCAGTGACATTGATAAAAATGTCGTTAAAAATGTAGTTTTAATCAACTCCTCGCCCTGGGAAGTTTTAATGAGTAAAAACGGAGATATTCTAGCTAAACTTACATATCTTCCGGATTATTTGAAAGGTTATGATATTGATTGGAAAGAAGATACCAACTATGAGCCTGAAATTCCTTTAGCAAACAAGTTGAATTACAAAAAACAAAAGCTTGTTCTTAATAATAAAGAGCATACGATTGATAATACAGGAATAAACAAGATCAAAGAGATTTATTTTAGTGTAGGAAGCGCTCTTTTGAGCAATAGGGCGATAAAAGACTTAAACAAAATAGCAGAGAGTTTAAATAACAATAGAAAACAAACATTGCGTTTATTCGGATTTGTCAATGAACCTGATTCAAGATATTCGATATTGGGAAAACGAAGGATGGATGCTGTTATTGCATATCTGAAAATTAAAGGAGTAAATATAGATACTCAAATAAAGAGGGGCAATAATGTTAAAGGACAGAATAATAAAATTGTTTTTGCATTTAAATGATTTTTATTGGAGCTAAATAAAAAAGAGCGATTTGAAATTTCAAATCGCTCTTTTTATATATAGGTACTATATTTATTATTTGCTCCTTTAAACTTAAAACGATGCTGTTTTCAAAGTTTTTTGTATTTCTGCAAGGATCAAATATGGGTTAGCATTTGACGCAGGTCTTCTGTCTTCAAGATGCCCTTTCCATGTTTTTCCGGTCGATGCGGGAATACGTATGGAGGCTCCTCTGTCGCTTACACCGTAACTAAAAGTATCAATACTTTGAGTTTCGTGTTTTCCTGTCAATCTTTGTTCATTGTATGCTCCATATACAGCCATATGTTCTTTGTGTCTTTTTCCAAAAGCTTCACATATTTCTGTCATCATTTTTTCACCACCAATTTCTCTCATTGCTTTTGTTGAGAAGTTTGTATGCATTCCCGAACCATTCCAATCTCCTTTCACAGGTTTTGGATGCAGATCAATGATATAATCATATTCTTCACTTAATCTATACAATAAATATCTTGATAATATCAGATCATCAGCTGCTTTAAGTGCTCCTTTTGCAAATACCTGATATTCCCATTGCCCAAGCATTACTTCAGCATTTATTCCACTTAAATTAAGTTCTGCATCAAGACAAATGTCCAAATGTTCTTCAACAAATTCCCTGCCTGCTACATTGCCTGTACCTACAGCACAATAATAAGGTCCCTGAGGCGCAGGAAATCCATTTTCAGGAAATCCTAAAGGTAATCCATCTTTCATTATAACATATTCTTGCTCAAAACCTACCCATAGATCAGGGTCTTCCTCCAGTTTATGCCTTGTATTGCTTACATGAGGGGTACCATCCGGATTGTAAACTTCACAAATAACAAGATATGCATCAATCCTTGCAGGATCAGGATATACTCTTTTTGGGTAAATCAATAAATCGGAAAAATGACCTTCTGCCTGTTTTGTTGAACTTCCGTCAAAAGCCCATATTGGCAATTTAGAAACATCCCCGTCATAAGAATCCATTTCCAATATTTTTGTCTTACTTCTTAAATTTTGCTCAGGTGAGTAACCATCTAACCAAATGTATTCAAATTTAATTTTATTCATGATTAATAGTTTTTTATGTACAATAATTTTTAAAAAAATGCAAAGATAAAACTTTTATGGTAACAAGTCAGGTAAGGTGCTTTTGAAATTTAAAAAAAATATTACGGTAGCTCCTGAAATTTGTAAGATAAAAACCGTTTTTGGAGATATCGCAGAATCTGTCCTGCAGAATATCAGGAATTTATTGTATAAATAACCTTGCCTTTTAGTTTTTCTCCGATATACGGAACATTCCCCGATTTTGATTTAATATCATCTTCTGTTAATGTCCATTCAATATCAGGAGAAAAAATAGTCATTTTAGCTTTGTTTCCTTCTTCGATTGTGATTTGTTCCAATCCTAATATTTCCCTTGGTTTATTAGATATTTTATCTACAAGAATATCCAATTCCAATTTTCCTGAAAGTCTGGTATTTAAAATAGCAAACATATATTCAAGGGAAATCGCTCCATATTTAGCATCAAAAAATGCTTTCCTTTTGTCTTCGATATTCAATGGATAATGATTTGAAACAATAGCATCAATCGTATTGTCTTTTAATCCCCTTATCAAAGCGTTTGAATCGTTTTTTGTGCGCAGTGGAGGAAGAACTTTGTGCATTGAGTCAAAATTCTTGAGCACACTTTCATCTTCAATAAGATTATGAAAAGAAACAGTACAACTAATGTTAATATTTTTTCTTTTAGCTGATTTTATCAGTTTAACGGATTCCGATGTGGTGATCATATGGGAAATAAGTCTGGAATTATTGTATTGACAGAGATAGATGTCTCTTGTCAACATCATGGTTTCAGCTAAAGCAGGTCTGCCTTTTACACCAAGATATACACTCATTTTTCCTTCATTTATAATTCCCGATTCGCTTATGGTCATATCTTCGGGATGGTTGATGACAGGTGTTGGAATCACTGATGTATATCTTAAAGCTCTTGACATTACCCCTGAATGAGCCAGGGGAAATTTACCATCTGAAAAAGCTACAGCACCATGTTTATACATATCAATCATTTCAGATATATCAGATCCTTTAGCACCTACGGTTATTGATCCGACAGGAAATATATCCGCTTTGCAATTTTTGGATTTATTTAAAATTGATGTGATAATAGATTTATTGTCTACAACCGGATTAGTATTTGGGAATACTGCTAACCCGGTAAATCCTCCTTTCAAAGCTGAATCTGAAAGGGTTTCAATTGTATCCAGAATTTCAAATCCCGGTTCTGTCAATCTGGTACCTATATCAAACCATCCCGGCGATACATGAAGATTTTTATCTTCGATGATTTTTGATTTTGAATCTCCGTTGGTATTTCCGATTTCTTTTATTTTACCGTTTACAATATGAATATTAACTTTCTTTTTGTGATAAATAGAATTTTTATCTAAAACCGTGGTGTTTTTAATTAAAATATTCATTTTTAGGAAGTTTATTTGTTTTTCCAAAATCTTAATAATAATATTTCTATTCCCAGAAATAATAAAGCCAGTATCAGGCTCCATTTCCAAAGTTCAATACCGTTTTCCTTTGATGTTATTTCTTCTGTAAAATTAATTTTATTTCTGTTTTTACCATAAATACTAATACTTTTACCCGACTTCTCTCTTATTTGATCTTCATTGTAATATTCCAATTTCGATTCTCTCCTGTCATAATTAAAAGCAACTTTCTGAACCAAAACATTTTCTTTATAAATATTATAAATACCAGGTTTCACAATCTGATCCTGAATATCAAGTTTGACCTTGTTTTGTACATTGATTTGTTTTGGGATAAATTCCTGATCATTTCCTTTTATTCTGATAAGTCCTTTTTCAGTAGTATTTATCTTATCCAAAACAATATTCCTGTCTCGTCCGATAATATAGGAAAGTTTTTTTTCATTATCATTTATAATGGATATATTAAAAATTAAAGGAACAAATATATCAGGGTTTTTACACAGATTATTTATCTTTTCATCAAAAGGACTGGCACTTATAAAAACATTGCCAATGCCATACTTGTATCTGTCAATGAAATTTTTACCGTTTTTAAATTTTATAATGTGATATGCATTTTTTGTTTGGAAATTTGATAACTCAAAATATCCCCTGACTTTTACCGGAGTGATATTGTTTTTAAAGTTTTCAAAAACATTTTTAAAAATATATTCATTCCTGTTAAGATTATTAGCTTCGTTTGGCAGTTCTGTGAATTCTTTAAAAATATTCGCTTCTATTGAGTTTAAAAAATTATTTAAAGAATTTAAATCGGCATTTTTATCAGGAAAAAGTATGACATTGGTACCTGTCATTATAGCTTTTTTTAATGTGCTTTGTAATCCGGAAGATATATTTTTAATATCTTCGAGGATTATTAAGTTGTAAGTATTCAAATCGGAATAATCAACTTTGGAAACAGGTGAATAATTGAAGTCAAATAAGTTATCATTGTCGAAAGCCGCAGTGAGGAACTTATTGGCTTTATTCGATTGATTGATATTAAGTATTTTTATTTTTGAAGGTATTTCAAAAGCTATAAAATAATCATCATCAAAAGTTACAGGGTAATCCTTAATACTTATTTTTGCTGAACTCCATCCTTTAGTTTTTATTTTTATTTCTATCGTGTCGGTTCCTGATGACATCGGTTTAAGATCTATCTTGCCACTGGGATAATTTTGATTATTATATTTAAGATTAACAGGGATAAGATCAGCATCGTCTTTACTGTAATTATGGACTTTGACAAACAGCTTGTTAGTCTGATTGAATACAGGAACCGGTTTGTCCCAAAAACAGCTGTCAATGCTTATATTTTTTTCTCTTATCGACTGTAAAAAAATGAGATTGTAATCTATGGTTGAATCTATATCCGTACTGTCGATGTTGAAAACAGGAATTTGAAAATCAGATAACCAATAAATATATTTATTCTCAATTCCTTCTGTCTCAAATGCCTGCTTTTGCCTTTTTGAAATATTTTTAATACTCTTGACCAAAGGAGTCAGTTTTATTAAATCAATGTTGTTAAGGGCATTTTGCTTATCAATCCATTTTTGTTCACTTCCGTATAATTTATTGGTGATAATCTGATATCTTGTATCATCCGAATAACCTTTTACTATTTCTTTAGCGATTTTTTTGGCTTTGTCGATCATTGTCGCTTCTTCACCAAGTGCCTGCATGCTAAAAGAATTGTCAATGTAAATGCTTACACCTTTGCTGCCTTTTTTTAATTTGTTCCCCAGAGGAATGTAAGGTTGTGCAAAAGCTAATACAAGAAAAACAATTGCAAGAATTCTACTGAATAATACCAATAGGTTTTTTAACTTGTTTTTATTGGTAGTCTCTTCTTTTATTTCTTTGAGAAATTTGGTATTTGAAAAATATACCTTTTTAAATCTCTTGAAATAAAATAAATGGATAATGATCGGTATCAAAATCGCTAATAAAGCCCACAGAAAATTCGGATATATAAATTCCATATCAACGCAAAGTTATATAATGTTTTTCTATATACGATATTATCGTGAGTATATTTTATATTTTTCGATTGATTTTTAAAACCTGAGTTCGACTCGCAACTAATTACAGATTTAGATAATCGTATAAACCTGAGTATATACCTTTATTTTAGTTTAGTGCAAAGTCCAGATACGGCTCTATTTTTTTTATTTTGGTACTATCCATTGTCTTTATTTTTTTAATATCATCTATTCCTTTAAAATAACCGTGTTGTTTTCTGAAATTATATAACTGAATAGCTAAACGATAATTGAAATAAGGGAAAATGATCAATGATTTTTTATCTTCGATGTTTATCTTTATTTTCTTTATTTTATTCTTGTCTATTGTTAGATTTCCTTTGATTTTTTCATAAGTTTCCAATGGTAAACCATAAACTTCTTTTAACTGATCTATTGAATAGAAACCTCCGAGTTTATCCCTGAATTTCACTATCCTTTTTGACAATTTTTCTCCTATTCCGTTTAATTTTTTTAATTCTTCAGGAGTACTGGAGTTTAGCTCGATCTTTAAATCCTTTTGCGTAAAATATTTCTTTTTGGAAGCTTTTTTTATTACAATTGATTTTGAATATTCTATGCTGTCCGGAAGCAATATATGCTTTTTAATCCGGCTAAAATTCTTTTCTTTGAGATTATATATTTTCTTAATATCGTTTTTGATCTTAAATTTTCCTCCGTTTGAAATATATTTTGTCCAGTTTCGGGCAGCTCTTTTGCTGATTCCAATTAATATAAGGGAATCATAAGAAATAGTATTCGGATTAAAATCAAATTCAATGGTTGTTTTAGTTAGATCGCTTTTTTGTTTTTTTATTTTAACGAGTGAATTTTTAGTCTCATGTTTTTGTTTTGAAAATGTATCTCTG
>JALVEG010000265.1 GCA_027031145.1 Saprospiraceae bacterium
TTGTACCAAAAACCCAATATCTTTATGGTCTTTGTCAAAATATTTGGATATCGTATAAGTAGAAGCATGTTTTCTGTGAGCTGTACCGAATGCATTGAATACATAATAAGTCCCAAGATGAGCAAGTTTTTTTGCAAATTCTTCATCTCCTTCTGTTTCCTCTTTATGAAAACGAAGATTTTCCAAAAGCAAAACTTCACCCGGTTTTAAGCTTTTTGCTTTTTCTTCGGCTTCTCTACCGATACAATCCTGAGCAAATTCCACTTTTCTACCAAGAAGTTTTTCAAGTTCGGGAATTATATTTTTTAATGAAAATTTTTCTTTTTGAATATTTCCTTCAGCATCCAATTTTCTTAAAGGTCGTCCGAGATGAGACATAAGGATCAAAGCACCACCATTGTCCAAAATATAATTCAACGTTGGCAAGGTTTTTAAAATACGGGTATTATCAGCCACTTTATTGTCTTGAGTCAGAGGCACATTAAAATCTACCCTTACTAATACTTTTTGATTTATAAAATTGGATTTCATCTGTTTATGATTTTCCTCTAAAAAATAATTATATGAACTTTTTTATATTTTTTATCATAGTATTTTTACCACTAAGGACACTTAAGGCTTGCACTAAGAATTCACTAAGTATTATTTTCTTAATGAATTCTTTGTGATCTTAGTGGTTAAAAAAAACATTTCATCTGTTTATTTTTTATGTCAATAAAAGCTGTAATCAACTGAATAACATGCTAAAACTTAAAAATGCGAATCAAAATTAATAAAAATAGTTTAAAAATCACTATTTTATCAATCTTAATTCGCATTAAGAATAGAAATACCTTACACTAATATTACGCCATTCTTTCTATAAGATCTGCCAATCTGGTAGAATAACCAAACTCATTATCGTACCATGATACTACTTTTATAAGATCTCCACCTTTCTCCATAGTAAAGCCTGAATCCAAAATAGAAGAATAAGGACTTCCTATTATATCCACACTAACAACCGGATCGGTTTCATATTTAAGGATACCTTTCAGTGGTCCTTCCTCTGCAGCAGCTTTCATTGCAGCATTTACTTCTTCGGCAGTAGTTTTTTTCTTTAATTTAACAGTCAAATCCACAGCTGAACCATCAGGAGTTGGAACTCTCATAGCAAAACCGTGCAATTTACCATCCAGGTCAGGAATTACAAGTCCTATTGCTTTTGCAGCACCTGTAGTCGTAGGAATAATCGATACAGCAGCCGCTCTCGCTCTTCTTAAGTCTTTGTGTGGAGCATCGAGTATTATCTGATCATTGGTGTATGAATGAATTGTGTTCATCAGACCGTATTCAATACCAAAATTGTCATTCAGTACCTTGCTGATAGGTGCAAGACAATTGGTAGTACATGATGCATTTGAAACCAATTTGTGCTCGGGTTTTAGTTTGTCATCATTTACTCCAAGAACTATCGTCACATCCACATCATCAGGTTTTGCTGAAGGAACGCTCAAGGCAACTTTTTTAGCTCCTGCCTGCAAATGTTTTTCCAATTGTTCTCTTTTTCTAAAAACTCCCGTACATTCTGCTACGACATCCACTCCGAGTTCTTTCCAAGGCAATTTGCCCGGATCTCTTTCCGCATAAGCATTGATTTTTTTACCGTTGATGATCAGAAAATTGTCATCATAATCCACTGTACCGTCAAATTTTCCGTGTACAGAATCATATTTCAACAAATGTGCAAGTGTATGGTTGTCTGTTAAGTCGTTAATCGCTACTATTTCAATATCTTTCTTAGCTAATAATGCTTTGAAAGTAAGACGACCAATTCTTCCGAATCCGTTTATTGCTATTTTTTTCATTTTTTTGATATTTTATTTAATAATTAATTGAACTGCAAAAGTAAATAATAAAAAGCAAATAAGATTTATTAATCGGATTAAATTTTGGATAATCTTAGATAATTCTGTTTTATTTCGCAATTAAAACAATAATAAACTATATCTGAAACATATCAAAATTTTAATAGAAATTTCAATCAAGCCGGATTGAAATTTCTAAATGTCCTCCAAGACCATTATTTATAATTCTTTGTAGTATAGAAAATCTTATAGATTTAAAAACACCACATTTTATAACAAACATCTTATATAGGTTCTTTTCATATAATATATGTATTTGTATTCCTTCATATTATGAACTTTTTAACACAATATTTGATATGTTTTTGTTAAATAAACTGGTTTTTTAGTGTTTTTTAGTATATTTTTGTATTGTTTTACGTGGTATATGGTGATAATGTGGTTTACTTCATTTTTTCGCTTTTCCCATTGCTTTGCCTCTGACTCCTAAAGGAGAATCAACCCGCAACGCGAAAAAATGAAATGCACCCGATGATAAAGCAATATATTTTTTACTTAAAAATAATATTATTATGAAACGGTTTATATATTTCTTTTCTGCATTAATTATTTTCTCGTCAATACTGTCCTGCGGTGATAAGGAAGACCCGGAAAGCTATGAAGTGCGCAAGCGGGAACACAGACTTTTTCGTTGCAAAGTCGATGGTAAGGAGTGGACTTATACAGGCAAAGAGTACTGGGATCTTATACATCATATCCGTAGTGCATATTATGAAGAAGACAGCAGTTTGCTATTGGAAGCATATTATATTCCGGATAAAGAAACAGAACAATCTATAACTATATATTCAAAAAAAGGAGTTAAAATTGGTAAAAACGAAATGAGTCGTTTTACAAAAACAAGAGGTTTTTTATATAAGGATTCCGGGAGAAATATACTTCGAGATAAACCATATTATATTGAAATCTTGGATATTGATACAGTTAATCATATTATAGTAGGAACATTTGAATTTAGAGCCAAAAACACTTTTCATAAAGATATTATATCAATTACCGACGGAGAATTTGATTTAAAAATGGATACTTGGGTGAAAAAATAAAAATAAAAAATCATGTTAAAACAAACTCACAAAGATGCACACTTAACGGTAAAAGTAACAACAACCCTTTTGTTTGTTGTATTACTGATAACCTCAATTCTATCATGTATAGATGACACTCCTGAAGATGATTCCTATGCTTTTCGAAAAAAAATACATAGACATTTCAGGTGTAAAGTCAATGGAAAAGAATGGACTTATACAGATGAAACTTTCTTAGCACCACCTAATATTACGGGAGCATATAGTGAAAGA
>JALVEG010000266.1 GCA_027031145.1 Saprospiraceae bacterium
CAATTATATCCCATGCAGTATAATGCTTACCCACGGTTTTCATCCCCTCATGAATAAATACCACTTTGTAAGCAGCAATGTCAACACCGACTATTACACCATGACCATAAGCAGGATGGTTAACTCTGGAACCTATACCTAAAACCATTGTTGAATCGCTCATTTTACTTAACTTTTTTTGCCAGGTTCTTATTCATTATCTTAGCTATTTTAATAGCATTTTCCTTTCTGTTTTTTTCAGTAAGAGAAGCGTTATAAAAAATGGCTAAAACATAATCCTTATTAAACTTCCAAAATACTCTTTTCAATTCATCATTATATGCAGACAAACCATCCATTCCTTCTATTTTTTCATATTTGTATGGCAAACTTGAATTTGGATAGCCCATATCACCGGTACTTATTTTTGCTTCAAGAAAAGATTGTGCCCAATCTTCAAAATCACCGGGAATAGGATCGGTCTGCAACATTAGAAACATACTGTTTTTTCTACCGTTTTCAACATTTTCCCATGTCAAAAAACACGATCTTGAAAAAGTTCCTGAACTGGAAGTAGGCTTAATTTTGAGTTGTGAAGGTGAGATATCTAAAATATCAGCCAGTTCGTCAACACTGATCAAACTACAAGGATTGTACAACGGAGCAAGTTCAGTCCCATCATTATTTTTATTAACGATTTTCCTATCCTGAGCCTTTTCTGTCGAAGCTGGCTTATCATTGTCCCCCGATTTGATTTCAGGATCATTTTTACAAGCAGTAAAAAGAATCATTCCTGTAAATAAAAGTAAAATAACTTTTTTCATTAATTTGTTTTTTTCGTTTTTATAAATTAAGTTGTATTCTTGTAACTACTCAGGTAAAACCATTTTGATTTAAAAAATCATTTTTTTCATTTCAAAAGCACTCTACCTGAGTAGTTACGGTATTTTTGAATATATAAAACCTTAAACGTATTTTAAAATGTATTTAGTTTAATTATATCATAAATTCTTTAAGTTTTTTGCAAAATAAATGGGTCGGAAACCCCATAATATTAGGATAAGACCCCTTAATGCTCTTAATTTTACATATTCCAATCCAGTCCTGAATACCGTAAGCTCCCGCTTTATCCAATACTTCAAAATTATTCACATAATACTCGATTTCTTTTTGATCTATTTTATCAAAATACACAATTGAAACCGATGAAAAACATGTTTTGAATCCTTCGTTTCCAAAACAAACCCCTGTTATAACTTTATGAGAACTATTGCTTAGAGATTTGAGAATAGCTTTTGCATTTTCTTTGCTTTTAGGTTTTCCCAGCAATTCTTCATCCTTTATCACAATTGTATCTGCGGTGATAACAATATCATTAGGTTTCAAATCCATATTTCTTATCGAATGTACTAATTTCTTTTCAGCAAGAAACTCCGCAACCGAATCCATATTAATATTTTCAGGATAATCTTCCTCAATTTCTATTTTTCTAACAATAATACTAAAACCGGATTTCTCCAGAAGTTCTTTACGCCTTGGAGATCCTGATGCTAAAATCAAATTATAATTTTCAATCCATTTCATACTTTACAAATAAAAAACCAAAATCGAAATACCGGTAGCCATTAGTATTTTAATAATTTTTGACAATTTACCAAAATCGGATTTTGTCTCAGCTTTTTTTAAAAGAAAAACCGAATAAAACAAAAAGCAGGACATATATCTTCATATAAATTCTATTGACATTAATATCCATTTTTAACCAATAAAAGAGCGAAATCAAAATAATTATCGTGATAAATCCGGATAAGAACTTTGTTAATTCTATGCCAAATACTACGGGAAAAGTCTTTGCTTTTATAAACATATCACCTTCAATATCTTCCATATCCTTGACCAACTCTCTATACATTGACACTAAAAAGGAAAATACCATAAAACCTAAAAAAATATCCATAATAAAATGATATGAACCGTTTTCTGTTTCATTCAATAATTTAATTCCGGGCAATTCAAATATCAAAATAATCCCCGGAACAAACGAACTGAACAATGAAACAAAGATATTCCCAACCAGCAATTGCTTTTTTAGATATTTTGAATATAAATACAAAAAAGCAACAGCTACAATATATATTAATATATAAATTATTTTATTAATGTGTATGGCAATTATCAAAGCTGTTAAAAAACCGGCAAAAGACAATATAATATAATATCGAAAAGCATTTTTTTTAGTAATATCCCTGCCCACTATACAATCTGAAGGCTTATTTATCTGATCTGCCTTTACATCAAGAATATCATTTATAACATACCCTGTTGCAGTGATTATCATCGTTGTAAAAATAAAAAGCATAAAACATCCTGTACCGAGCACCAATTTTATACCATAAGTATCTAAAACAGGAACAAGTATACCAAAATATAAAACTGCCTGCAAAACAGCAACAATTATAAGATTTGGAATTCTGATTATTCTTAAATACGGTGACATAATTTGACAATTAAACATACCATTTGTTCTGGGAAGATAATACTTTTTCTATTATCTCACGCACGCATCCCCTGCCTCCGTCAAAATTAGAAATAAATTCAGCCATTGCCAATATTTCATGACATGCATCATGCGGACAAGCCGGTAGAAAAACATAATGCATCAACTCAAGATCCAAAATATCATCACCAACATAAAGAACTTCGTCATTGGAAATATCATGTTCTTCAATAAAACTTTTATATTTAGCTAATTTATCTTTTGTTTTTAAGAAAATATATTTCACTCCCAATTTTCTAAACCTTTTTTCAACACCAATCGAATCACCACCTGTAATGATTACGATTCTAAATCCCTGGTCGATGGCTCTTTTAACAGCATAGCCATCACGTGCATTCATAGAACGCAACATATCACCGTTTTCTGTAACGATAAGCATTCCATCAGTAAAAACTCCATCTACATCAAAAATCATGGTAGTGATTTTTTGAAACTTTTCATGGACATCCATAATCCTTTTTTTATTATCACGAAGGTATGAATTTTTAGATTATTCAATTAATTAAAGTTAATTTATTTTATTTTTGCCTTATGAAATTAAATTATAAAATGCACGGGAAGGGAGAACCTGTAATAATTTTGCACGGGGTTTTCGGTATGCTTGACAATTGGCAGCATTTTGCAAAAATTCTTTCTAAAAAATATTGGGTAATAACTCCTG
>JALVEG010000267.1 GCA_027031145.1 Saprospiraceae bacterium
TTTGGCACCTCGATGTCGGCTCGTCACATCCTGGGGCTGGAGAAGGTCCCAAGGGTTGGGCTGTTCGCCCATTAAAGTGGCACGCGAGCTGGGTTCAGAACGTCGTAAGACAGTTCGGTCCCTATCTGTTGTGGGCGTAGGAATATTGAGGAGATCTGACACTAGTACGAGAGGACCGTGTTGGACGTACCGCTAGTGTACCAGTTGTGCCGCCAGGTTCACCGCTGGGTAGCTATGTACGGAATGGATAAGCACTGAAAGCATCTAAGTGCGAAGTCAACTTCAAGATGAGTATTCCAATGAGGGTCGTGGGAGACTACCACGTTGATAGGCTACAGATGGAAGCGCAGTGATGCGTGAAGTCGAGTAGTACTAATTACCCGAAAGCTTCTTATTTTTTATCATTAATTTTCCAGACGCGAAAAATCTTTCCGGCTTGTCATTTTTTGTTTTTAATAGAAAAGCAAGAGAGATCAAAAAAAGAGATAGAAGAACTAAAGGTGGCACTAGCGAAGGGGTTCACCTCTTACCATTCCGAACAGAGAAGTTAAGCCCTTCAGCGCCGATGGTACTGCCCCCTGTGGGGTGGGAGAGTAGGTCGCTGCCTTTTTTTTAAGAAATAAAGAAACACTTATCAAAGATTTGGTAAGTGTTTTTTTTTGTGGTTACCTGAATATTTAATTGAGAGAGACAATAAAATGGGGGAAGCCGATGGTATTGTCCGTCATCTGACGGATAAGTCCGTCAGCTGACGGATGGGAGAGTAGAGCTTGTCAGTCCCCTGACTGATCGCTGCCTTTTTATTCCTGATCGATTTTGTTTTCCAATTTCAAAAGGAATGCATATTCCAATGCTACCTCCTTCAATCTTTTAAATCTTCCCGAAGCACCTCCATGACCCGTTTCCATATCACAATGCATTATCAGCAGATTGTTATCTGTCTTTAGGTCACGTAATTTAGCTATCCATTTTGCCGGTTCCCAATACTGAACCTGGGAATCCCAATATCCTGTTGTGATAAGTAAATTCGGGTAACTTTTAGCTTCTACATTGTCATAAGGTGAATATGATTTCATATAAAAATAAAACTCTTTTTCATTTGGGTTTCCCCATTCATCATATTCTCCGGTAGTTAAAGGTATAGTTTCATCCAGCATAGTTGTTAAAACATCTACAAATGGAACCGCAGCTATTACCCCGTTCCACAAATCAGGTTTCATATTCAATACCGCTCCCATCAAGAGTCCTCCGGCACTTCCTCCCATTGCATATAAATGAGAAGGGGAAGTATAGTGTTTTTTGATCAAATAATATGCTACATCGATAAAATCATAAAAAGTATTTTTCTTTTTAAGTAATTTTCCTTCCAAATACCATTTTCTTCCCATTTCCTGTCCGCCTCTTATATGAGCGATAGCAAAAATGAACCCCCTGTCCAACAAACTAAGCCTTACGGAACTAAAATACGGGTCCATACTATAACCGTAAGAACCATATCCATATAATAATAAAGGCGTTTTATCATTTATCTGTAAATCTTTTTTGTAAACTATACTGATCGGGATTTTCACTCCATCTCTGGCTGTGGCAAATAATCTTTCACTTATGTAATCATCTTTACTAAATCCTCCAAGCACCTCCGTTTCCTTTAGTAAAGTTCTCTCTTTTGTTTTCATATTGAAGTCAAAAGTCGAAAAAGGAGTTGTCAAAGATGTATATTTGAATCTCAATATATCCGTATCGAATTGATAGTTATCTACAGAATAAACATGATATGCTTCCTCAGGGAAATCAATTGTATATTTCACTTTCCCGGATATAACACGCAGAGTAGTATTTCCATTTACTCTTTCAGAAACGACAATGTATTTTTTAAAAATATCTATATCGGATATTAAAACATCATCGCGATGTTTGATATAATCGACCCAATGTTCTTTTGAGGTTGTAGCCTCAGGTGTAGTCATAATTTTAAAATTCAATGCGCCATCCTTATTTGTTCTTATAAACCATTTGTCTTCAAAATGATATATGTCGTATTCCAAATCCCTTTCCCTGTTTTGGAAAATTTTAAATTCACTGTCCGGTTTATCTGCATCAGCAAATCTGTATTCATCAGATACAGTGGATTTCGAGCCTATTACAATATATTTGTCATCTTTTGTCTTATAAACATAAGTGGAAAATGTTTCGTCTTTTTCATGAAATACTTCCGTGTCATCATTCTGGGAGGTGCCTAGAACATGCATAAATATTTTATAAGATCTTAATGCTTTATCCCTTTTGGAATAAAATATTGTTTTATTATCATTTGCCCAAATGGCATAGCCTGTTGTTCCTTCTATTTTGTCAGATAAATAATCACCTGACTCCAAATCTTTAAATCTTAGAGTATAAATTCTTCTGCTAAGGGTATCTTCTCCAAAAACAAGAAGTTTATTGTCCGGACTGACTGATACGGAATGAACATTGTAATAGCTATGGTCTTTAGACAAAATATTGACATCGATTAAAATTTCCTCATCACTTGAATTTAGACTTTTTTTACGTTTATAAATAGGATATTCTGTTCCCTTATTGTATTTTGTTTCATAATAATACCCGTTTTTCAGGTAAGGTACTGAACTATCATCTTCTTTGATCCTTGATTTCATTTCAGTAAAAAGATGTTGCTGAAATTCTTTTGTGTCTGCCATTTTTTCATTTAGAAAATCATTTTCAGCATTTAGATAATCAATAACATCCTGAGTTTGACTATCGGGTTTATCTGCAGTTTTTTGCTCATCACTAAGTTTCATCCAATAGTAATTATCAATTCTCACATCATTATGTTTTTCTAATTTAACCGGTATTTTTTTTGCTTTTGGAGGATTTTTCATCTATATTTTTTTTAAATTTTATACAAAATTAATAAATAAAGTCTAACTTGCAATTTAAACTTATAGGTTAACAATTCAATGTTAAATTTATTAGAAAATAAAATGGCACTATCTACTACATATAAGAGCATCTTGGGTATTGCATTCCCTATAATGCTTGGCAGTGCCGCTCAACAAATCATTGGATTGAGTGATAGTGTATTCTTATTTCATTACAGTGAGCTGGATTTTGCAGCGATAGCATTGGTTAGTGTTTTCTATCTTATTATTGCATCCATAGGTTATGGATTCTCCAAAGGAGGTCAGATAATAATCGCCCGTAAACTTGGAGAAGGAGATACTAAGGGTATTTCAAAGAGTTTTTATACACTTTTGATATTTGAAATGGCTTTGGCTTTGGTAATGTTTTTGTTTTTAAGATATGGAACGGATTGGTTTTTGAAAATATTTATAAAATCTCCTCGTATCTATGAACACAGCCTTTTTTATATTAAGATAAGGGCTTTCGGGGTATTTTTAAGCTATGCCGGTATTTCGATAATAGCACTGTATACCGGTATTTCCCGAACGAGGTTTATAATTTATGATTCATTAATATTGGTTATTTCAAATGTGTTTTTGAATTATATTTTTATTTTCGGTAAATTTGGAGCACCGGAAATGGGCATTAAAGGGGCAGCACTTGCAAGTGTTTTGGCAGAAGGAATTGGTTTTATTGTGTTTTTAATTTACATGATATGGGGAGGCAGTGCTAAAAAATGGGGTTTATATAGTATTCCCAGACCTGATTTTAAATCCTTGTTCAGCATATTAAGGTTATCATCTCCAATTGTAGCACAGGCTGTTATTAGTCTTGGGAGTTGGTTTATTTTCTTTTCATTAATAGAAATATTTCTTGGAGAAAAGGCTCTTGCTATTTCCAATCTTATCAGAAATGTCTCTTTGATATTAACTATCCCTTCCTGGGGTTTTTCTTCTGCAATAAATTCCCTGGTAAGCCAACTTATAGGTATGAGAAAACGTATGGGGGTTATGCCTATTATATATAAAACAGCATATCTGAACCTGATAATTACTATGATATTAACCTTACCGGTTGTCTTTTTTCCGTCATTTACACTATATCCTATTTTTGGTGGAGAAAACATGACTTTGATACATGATGCAAGATATGTATTTTTTGTTTTGCTTGTGATTTTGATCTTAGCGTCGGTTGGAATGGTTATTTTCAATGGATTGTCAGGTACGGGAGCTTCTGCGTATGGTATGAAAATACAGGCAATGGTTTCAGTAGTTTATCTTCTATATATTTTTGTTATTCTAAAATATTTCAAAGTAAGTGTAGAAGTAGCCTGGACTGCTGAAATTGTCTATTGGGTACTGGTGATGACACTTAGTCTAAGGTACATGTTAACAAAAAGATGGCATGGTAAACGATTGTAGGGGGGTGAAATTTTGAGGTTTTGAAAAAAAGGAATGATGGAATAATAGAATGGTGGAATGTTCTAAGTTTTAAGTTTTATGTTTGGATGTTTTAAAGTTTTGCACCGCTGCCCCCTCACCAACCCTCAAAAGCATTACACTCCCCCTTATGTTTTTCTTCCATTGCATTCCAAAAAAAATAGGGGGAAGTAGCAATCCGCTATTTCCAAAGGAGGTAGTGCTTCAAAGGTGCTATTTCGTTGTTCTGAGTTCGGTGTTTTTGAAACGCTAGGCTTGGACTGTCAAATTTATTTGACAGAAAACAATGTATTTTTTGATGTTGGGATCGCCTTCGCAAAGGCTTCGGAGATTTGGAAGTTTAGGGAAAGCGAAGTTAATAGGAACTCTCTTGTTGAAATATACAACTAATTTTTTGAAACGGGAATTAATCCCCCGCTGCCTGCTCCGTGAAACAAATGAAATATTTCATCGGGGGCGGGGAAAAAGGTGAAACACTCCGTTGAACAACGGAGGGGTGGAATATGTGAGCAATCAGTTTTCAATATCGAATGTCTTGTCCTGAAATAGCTTGACACGAAAAGTCAGGAAAAATCAGGATTTTTGGAAGCAAAAACCTCGCTACGGTCTCACAGATAGATTCTAAGTGATACAATATATAATCAGGTATTATAATACAGCACGGTATTATCTTTTAAAAAATTAATATTCTGCCTTTTGTTGCAGCGTTAAAAACATTAAATGCATCTATTATATGAAAAATATAATTATATACAGAAATATAAATGAGCTAATAAAAAATAACATACATTTTAATATGTTAAAGAATTAAAATATATACATAAATAATTTGGAGGATACAACTATTTTAGGTATATTTGTTCTGTAAATAAGAAATAATGAAAAATGATAGCAACACGCAACACGCAACACGCATGTCTATGTTAAATACCTTTTATACTCCTTGATTATTTTATTGCTGCGGATAAGCTATACATTTCCCAAGCTGATTTATTTATTCCAGAAATTTTTTAAAAACTCAAATGTAGATCAGGTGTATTCACTTAAGATAGTGGATCCACCGTTTTGCATACTTTAGACTTGCCGGATAATATATCGGGTGAGTCTTTTCCTAAAAAACGAAAAGCCTTAAAAATTAAATATTTTTATAGTTCATCAGAATTTGATTTTTACTGATGAACAAATAGAAATATAAGCAAAAGAATAAAAACAGACTGAAGAAAAATGTTAAAAATCCCTGTGAGGCACTATTTAGCAAGCAGGGTGGCAATAAAAATTCGCCTACGTAAGTACTACGGCGAATAATTCGCCTGCGTAAGTACTATGGCGAATAAAAAAAAGAGAGTCTGTTACCTTTATATCATTTTGTCCTCCAAAGCAAATGATAAAAACAGACTCCCCACTAAAGTAAGTGGAGAGTAAAGGTAATAAACTTTTTTGAGATATTGTCAAAAAAAATTTATATTATCTTTAAAAAGAATAGAAAATGAAGCGATTAAAATATTTCTTAATATTTATCTTTGTTTTTGGATTTATTATATCCAATGGACAAATTTTATTTGAAAATTTTGAAAATCTGGAACCCGAAATATATAATTGTGATGATCCGGGTATGGCAATTTACGATGGTGCAATAGATGGTTGGACAAGTTATAATAAGTATCCTACTTTAATGAATACAGATTGTGATGAAGAATATTCATTTATTTGCTTATATGAAAATATTGATTTTGAATCTTATTCAGGTACTAATGCTGTTGCTCTTTCAGCAAGTAATGGACATGTGAATCATATTAATGGAGATTGTACTCAAGGAGGAATGAGAAGACTTGGTAGAGGTATTTGTTTTTCAAGTGAAGGAGAACCTAATTCATTTTATTTCGGAAGATATCAAAAATATATGGTAAGTTTTAAAGCCAAAAATGCTGCACGAAATGGTAATCATGAAACATATTTGAAAGTTGGCTATACTACTGTCGGTAATGAGATACCTAATAATCATGATGATGATATTTATGAATTTAATTATATTAATTTGTATTCTAATTATGGATTTGGTGGTAAAGTTGCAATTAGCGAAGAAACATGGAAAGATTATAAAGCGTATATTATCAATTCATCAGAAGATAATGCTTATCAATTAGTAATGGCTATAGGTACAAATGAAGCCTCTTATGATGTTGATGTACCCTTATATTTTATTGATGATATTGAAGTAAAGTGCACTGATGAAATTTACTTAAAAGTAAAAGAATTAATTGAAAATAAAATAGAAAATTGTATGGTTGATCAAACATATAGAGTTGGATCAATGTACAATTGTCAAATTGACTTTGAAAATCTTCAGTATTGGGTAAGGGTTTTTGACAATCAGGGGAATAAGATTGATGAATTTTTGAATACCGGAGAATATTTTACTATTGAGGAATCTGTATTTAATGACTTTCCATTAAGAATAGAGGTAGAGACGGTTGATAACGAAAATGATTATCAGTTTGCTAAATGGTGGGGAGATGGAATAGATGATTTCTATTATTGGGATGAAGTATTTATTGAAACTCCACAAGGATATGAAGGAAATGATGTAATAATTAATAATGGTGAAAATATAACATGGCAAGATGAAGACAAAATAATAGTAAAAGATATTATAGTTCAAACAGGTGGTAAACTTACTATTAAAAACAAGGTTTTTCTTTCTCCTAACTCTCACATAATAGTGGAAAAAGGTGCTAAACTGGTACTTGATGGTGGTACTCTTACTTCTTGCGATGAATGGCAAGGTATTATTGTGAAAGGTAATAGCACGGCTGAACAGCCAGATCCTAACGGTATGCCTGGACCTAATCAAGCCGGTATAGTTATTACGAAAAACAATTCTATTATTGAAAATGCACATATTGGTATTAGTACAAATTATTATGGGCAATGGACAGATGAAGATTGGGGTGGTCTGGTGCAATGTACTAATACTGATTTTATAGGATGCTGGAAAGCTGTGGAATTTATGAGCTATGAACTTGAGAACCAAAGTTTTTTAAAGAACTGCAGGATTGGAGGAGGTGATAATTATACAAAGGAGGGAGTAACAATTTGGAATTGCAATGGTATCCTTTTTGATAACTGTTACATGCATAATTTGGATAAAGGTATATTGTGTATTGATGCAGATTATAGGGTGTGGCATGAAAATACTTTTGAAGATTGT
>JALVEG010000268.1 GCA_027031145.1 Saprospiraceae bacterium
ATCTTCAGCCAGTTCAAACGGTGTGGCTAATATTGATGTGAGAGATAATAATCACTTCAATAACAATGAATGGGGGATTGTAATATCAGGAAATACTGCCGGCAATAGTGGAGATATATATGGAAATTATTTTGAAGGATGCTGGAAACCCGTAGAAGTGGATGGTGATGAACTGTATAAAATAAAGAACAACAATTTTACTGAAAGTGGTTATGATGTTTTGGTTCATTCTTCCAATGACCATCCTAGTTTTATTATGTGCAATGATATGGTGTATCAGGGAGTCGGTATTGTGTTTTCGAAAAAGAATGAAAATTCATATTTCAAATCAAATGATTTTGTAGGATCAAGTGCATATTTTAACGGATCTGACGTACTGGGACTAAATGCAAATATTGCATCTGATATAGGGACTGATTATAGTTCTGCAAAGAACTTATTTAGTGGAGTAACAAATGAAATTGACTGGGATGATAGCAATGATGAATTTAACTATCATATACTTAAAAATAATCCTCCTCCGAGGACAATTCCACATAGTGAATTGGATAAACATAATTATGAAGTCAAAGACGATGTAGATAATGATGACGATGATGATTGTAATACAGTTGATCCACCAACAGTAACAAAACTTGATGTAAAGATTGCAATAAACGATTATTGTTATTGGTTGGAACAATATAGAAAGCATCCTAAAAATCCATATTATAGGTGGATGTTTAGAAAAGCTAAGGTTAAATTGATGACTAAATATTATTATTGGTTGAATCAAGATGGAGAGGAGCACAGTTGGAAAGAGGTTGAGGACATTTTGAAGCGTTTGTGTGATGATAGATGGAAAATAACGCTTTATGGACATTATATGAAATATAGATTATTTTCCAAAGCGGATAGTCTATTGAATGTATTGGAAGATCCTAATAAGAGGGAGGCTCAGATTGTTCCCGAAGATTTATCCGATGAGAGTAGAGAATCATTTGTGAGAGTACAGAGGATCAATCTTAAATACCAAACAAGTCATGGGGCATATCAATTGACATCGGATGAACTTGCTACACTACAAGAAGAAGCAAAGAAACCAATACCTGAAAGTGCTTATGCCAAAGGTTTATATTTGCTTACAACAGGAATCTATATTCCAAGAGAATGGCCTGACAGGATAAGTGGTAATTTACAATATAGAGAAAAGAAAACTAAAACGAGTAAAGAAATTTGGTCGATTTATCCCAATCCTGCAGATAGTGAATTGAGAATTGCATACAATGGCAAGGAAGATATTGAAGGTAATGTGATTATTTATGATTTATATGGCAGCAAAGTAATGGAAAAATCCGTTAGTATTACACAGGGTAGCGATGTTTTCTTGAATGTTTCTTCATTGAAATCAGGAGTATATATTCTTACAGTGAAAGATGCAGAAAACAAAATAGTCAAAACACAAAAGCTAATGAAAAGTTCGATTAAATAATCAAATTAAATAAGACTTGCCAGGTTTTAAGGGCTTGGCAAGTCTTTTTTATATATTTTATTAACAAAAAACACAAAAAAACATATTAATACATGAAAAAAAAGATTATTGCAATTAGTGTTTTTATTTTTTATTTTTTATTAAGTGGTTTATCCCAAACGACATTTTCGCTAGCGATAGATCAGGTGAATAGTGTTGAGCACGGGGTAAAGTTAGTCGATTATAAAAATAATTATTATATTGTCGGATTGGGTACGGTGTGGGATTCCATAAAGGAAGATTTCAGATTCAAGAATTATTTGTCAAAAATAGGTAAAGATCAAGAGGTAAAAAAGACTGTTTTATTAAGAGAAGGATTTAAAAGTCATGCATTGATGATAGATAATGATACAATATATCTACAAGGTACCGATAGTTCTTTAGGTTCAGATTCGTTGATATGGAATTTGTATAGATTTACAAATGATGTAGATAGTATTGATTTGCATAGCTACAAAGATGATTATCTCCCTTCAGGTTGGATTAAATCGTATGTGAAAGGTGATTATATTTATTCAGCAGGGAAAAGTGCTAGAAAAAACGATAAAAAAGGTACGGAAATAGTTATATTGAAAATGACAAAATCAGGAGAATTTGTAAAAGAAAACAGATTTTATGAATTTGCAAATCCTGAATATATAAATTTATGGGTGGATATGACTCCAACAGCAGATGGTAATTTTGCAATGTCCACATTTTATTATGGAGTACCTTTTATTTTTCATGGAGACACATTGACAGGTACTGATGAGTATGTATCGATTTGTAAATTTAATGATAATCTGGATACTATCTGGACAGGGAATGTGAGCAGGTCTACTGATGGTACGTTAGATTTTAATGGACGACCTCATATTTCCGGCACTAAGGATGGAGGAGTCTATGTTTCTACATCATTTAGTACCTCTGATTCGATACATTATTCAAAGCGCAAAGAGTATTATCTAAGTCTGTCTCCATTTCCGTTATTGTTTTACAGATATGACCAAAATGGCAATATGATATGGACAGATACTTTGATAGATTACAACGAACCGGGGCATTCATCAGGGCCAATAAAGACAATTCTTGATATGAAGACAGCAAGAAATGGAGATTTGATAGGTTGCGGAGTATATTATAATCTATATGACGAACCCAAGAATCAGGCATGGATATTCAGATATAGTGCTGAAGGTAAGCTCAAATGGCAGCACAGTTATGTCGATAGGGAATATTACGCATATTATTCTATATTTTATGATATTGAGGAGGCAGGAAATGGAGATTTGATATGCGTTGGAGGATTAAAAACTGATAGTATTGGAGAATGGTACAATACCCATTATACATGGTTGTTAAGAGTTGATAGTAATGGATGCTATAGTCCGGGTTGTGATTTAGCAGATACTCTTACTTATGTGTTGACCGATATTGAGGATTTGACGACAAAGGGTTTGGCAAGACGTATAGAGATTTATCCCAATCCTACATACGATCTGATTCACGTAAATTTACCTGAGGGTATAAAATGGCAAAATTGGGAAATCTATGATATCACAGGACAGAAAGTCAAAACAGGTATAATAAAAACACAAGAAAAAATCACAATAACCGGTTTGCAAGCTATAGGCAAAGGCATTCACTTTCTGGCGGTGAAAGCTATAGATGGTAAAGTTGGGATAGGGAAGTTTGTTGTTGAGTAGCTTAACTGTCTGAATTAGGATTAACCCCGTAGGATTTTTACCCAACGGGGTAAACCCCGTAGAATGATATTCAACGGGGTGAAGGATTTGAGGATGTTGTGATATTCCCGCAATCTATGCAGATTAAAGGAGATTATATTTATTTGCTGGGACGGCATTGGAATTGGTATGCGGCAAAGGGGGAATATATAGTTGTATTGAAAATAGATAAACATGGAAAAAAAATAAAAGAGGAAAGGTTTGGTAATATTGCACAACATAATTTGTTGCCGGTTTCTGTAGATTTGGTACAAACCGCTGATGGAAATTTTGTTTTATCCGGAAGGAATATTGATAGCAAATATGATGAATATTTGCAGCCTTATATTATTAAGTTTGATGAAGATTTGAACTTGATATGGAGTAAAAGTTTGAATAGAAGTTCGCAGTATGTTGAAGATCCAGGTCTTGCAGCGTTAAAAGATAGCGGAGTGGTAGTATGCAATGGGATATATATGCCGGATATTATAGATCAATTGGGACCTGAGTATATGAAGTATGAGTTGTATCCTGCTACCATATACAAATTTGATAAAAACGGCAATATGGTATGGGCTGATACATTGTGGACAAAAATAGACCATGGCTGGGTAGGTGCACGAAAGAGAATAGTAAAAATGATAGAAGCG
>JALVEG010000269.1 GCA_027031145.1 Saprospiraceae bacterium
AATTTTTCCTGATTTATCTTTAATTTGAACGACTACGCCAAATCTTTTTTTGAATTCTTTTTCTACGTCTCCAACTTTCATACTGCCTTTAATTTTTAACGCTTCATCTGAATTTGTAACAACTTTCTTTTGTGTTCTAGTGTCTAATCCTTTTAAAGTAAGGTCGCCTTCTGCAATTCTTTTTCCTTTGTAAAACACCAACGATAAATCAAAATTTTGTTTAAATTCTTTTGATAATGTTTTAAGTTTTTTGTTTGGTGCTACCGTAAATTCTGCTTTATTGAAATGGTCTTTAATTTTGTTTATAAATTTCATAATTTTAAATTTTTATTTTCTTTTTCTTTCGTTTTTTATTTTTTCTCGAATATTTTTTATTCTTTCTTTTTCTCTTTCAATTGAAGTTTGTTTATTATTTATTTCTCTATCAATTGAAGCTAATACTCTTATTTTTTGTTCCCTTCTGGATTTTTTTGAACTAGGACTTGTTGCTTTTTTGATATATTCAGAGAAATATTTTCTTTTCTCTTTTTTCTTTTCCCGAAGTTTTTTTATTTCTCTTTTATACCTTTCAATATTATGTTTATGCTGTTCAATATCCCTTTTGTAATAGTCAATTTTATTCATAGTTGTAAAGTTTGTGTTTAAAAAATTACTTGTTTGTGTGCTTTAATTCGAATTAATTAAAGCACACAACAAATAAGATTTATTCTATTTTCTTTTAAAGAATTTCATAAATAAATAGAATAAAAAACCTTGGAAAATCAACTTTTTGTTTTTTTTGATAATCGGATAAATTAATGAACCGATAAACATTAAAACAATAATTGTCCAACTTAAAATCTTAATAATAATGCTGTGTTCATTATTATTCATTACCACATTTACTTAAAGTCAATTTGTTATCGACTAATTTGGTGTCGTTTTTATTTGCAACCTGAACTCTAATACCATACTCGTCAAGCATTTTTTTCTCAAATGTCCCGACTTGCATATTTCCTTTCACTTTAAAATCTACTTTTTTAGATTTTCCACCTTTTCTAATTGAGGCAAGTGAAGCATCAGGGTCTGCAAATTTTTTTCCATTGTAAACCCTTAACGTTCCACCAAACTCTTTTTTAAATTGTTTTTGTAAGTTTTTTACTAATGTTCTACCTGTAAAGCTAAATTCTGACATAATTTTTAAATTTTAGGTTTTTGCCTACTTCTGATAAGTTTTAGGTCAGCTTTTCGGCTAATTCCTGACCGCCGGTAGCAATCAAGAGTTTCAACCTGGGGGTAAGTCAAATTCCTTTGTTTTTGTAGTATTGTTTGGCTATTTTTTTCTAGAATTATGCCAAATAAATTTTCCGAATTAGTCGGTGTGCTACTGAATTTGTTACCGCCGGTCTCCTTCTTAATGGCTACCAACGGTTAATATATGGCGTCGTAGCGGGCTTAAAAGTTCGCTAACTTCGCCTTTTGGCACAAAGATAGGAAAATTCATAGAATTTTTCTAGCTTTTTATTTGCATTGGAAAATTCTATGAATTTTCCGGTGCAAATACGCCTAAACATTGAAGTAGGCGAGAACCCCGCTATGCGCTATATATATTGTTGTAGGTATTTTTTCTTTTTCCATTTAATGAATATTATTAATCCAATACTTACTATTATCATCGAAATTAATGCGAATTTTAATGATAATATTGGGTTTTTATAAAGTTTTCCTTTAAAAGTAAATGTAATTAAAGCGTTGAATAATCTAATTGGAATAGCTGATAAACTAATTAAAATCGCCAAATATTTGGGATTACTGTTTTTTGTTAAAATTGAAAATAATATTGGCGCAATGTGAATTTCAGAAATACCTAATAAAAATATTGCAAGGAAATAAATCGTCATATGCTTTTCCGTAGGTATTTCAGGTATTAAGAATAAGATGCCAAATGCAATTGCACCAAATATAAAACCAATTGTTAATTTAATGAATTGGTTATTATAAAAATACGTCCAAATAACACTTGCTATTAAACTAATTGGAATGATGAATGATAGGTCTATATAAGTCCATATTTTTTTTAGTAATTCCGATTCTATATTTTCAAAAAAAATTGGTTGTATGTCTAGAATTCGAATATTACCTATACTGTAAATAACCCAAAACAAACTAACCGTAATCAAACCAATGATAATATTCATTATCATTTGATTATCAGCATTTTTTTTAATGTTATTTAGTTGTTTTTTATCTTTTGAAATGATAATTGGAATGATGGATAACAACATTAATAACCCCAATATGAAAAAACCAAATTTCCAACTATATTTTTCTCCAATATATCCAATTGATATAATTGCTAAAAATGCTCCTAAATTAGTCCCAAAATAAAATATAGCAAATCCTGCATCTAAAAGTTTGGTTTTGTTTAAATAAATCTTACCGAAATTTGAAAATAAATTAGGTGAATATAATCCACTTCCTAAAATAATTAGAAATAATCCTGTATAAAGTCCAGCTGTTGAAGGAATGAAAAAACTAAAAGCACCCAATGCTTGAATTATTCCACCTAAAATAATGGCTTTCTTGTTTCCAATAAATAAATCTCCAATTATGGCACCAATAATTTTAGAAAATAGAAGAGCAAAAAGAAACCAACCATAAATATTAAATGCATCAGTTGTTTTCATTTTAAGAACACTTTCTGTCATATATAAAATTAACAATGAACGCATACCATAATATGATATTCTTTCAAATGTTTTTGATATGGTAAAAAGATAAGTTTCTTTTGAATGTTTTTGGTTTATTATTCTTTCCATTTTTCAATAATCATAATTACAACTAGCGTGAAAATTAATTTTCAGATTTTCAATTAGATACTTTTTTTGTTGAAATTTTCAAATTCTTATTTTTGTTTTCTCTTTAATTTAGCAAAAGTTTTCAATTGAAACTTTCCATACGGTAATTACCTACAACGGTTAATATATGGCGTCGTAGCGGGCTTAAAGTTCGCTAACTTCGCCTTTTGGCACAAAGATAGGAAAATTCATAGAATTTTTCTATCTTTTTATTTGTATTGGAAAATTCTATGAATTTTCCGGTGCAAATACGCCTAAACATTGAAGTAGGCGAGAACCCCCGCTATGCGATATATATAGTGTTAGCACCAGTTATTAATAATTCTGGATTAATACTTCACTTG
>JALVEG010000270.1 GCA_027031145.1 Saprospiraceae bacterium
TCAAAGGTATGGATAAATTCAAGTTTTTTAGCCCGTTTTCCCGCCAGCAATCCACTTGTGGAAACAGACAAATTTGTCAATGATAAATTTGCAGGAACAACCACTATCAATGTAATACTGGAAGGAGATAAAAAAGATAAATTTAAAGATCCGATAGTATTAAAACTAATGGATAAAGTAGCAGCTGAGATCGATGGTCAATACAAGGAAGTAGGAGGTTCTCTAAGTGTCAATGATTTTATCAAAAGGATGAATAAAGTCCTTAATGAAAACAGACAGGACATGTATAAAATACCGGATGATAAAAACCTTATAGCACAGTATTTTTTACTTTATGAAATGAGTGGTGGTTCTGATAAATTGTGGGAGGTAGTTGATGAAAATTTTCAAACAGCCAATTTACGCTTTCAGCTAAAGACAGACAATTCAAAGACTTTGAATTCGATGATAAAAAGTGCCGAAAGCTATAAACCAGAATTTGAAAAAATGGGAGTGAATCTGAATTTTGCAGGAGGAGGATACAAATTACTGGTATTTAGCGACCTGATACTGGAGGGACAAATAAGGAGCTTGTTTTTCTCATTCATAATAGTTATTATTTTATTGTCTCTGATGTTTAAGAGCATAAAAACAGGTTTGATCGGTGTGATACCAATAACAATCACAACAGTGATTTCCTTTGGAGTTTTGGGCTTGTTCAATATACCTTTGGAAACCACAACGGCACTGATATCTAGTATCGCGATCGGTATCGGAATTGACTATGCAGTGCATTTTATCGATCAATACCGGAAAAATGCAGCAAAAACAGGTGATAAATACCTGACCGTTGTAAAGACAATGGAGCATTCAGGCAGAGCTATCGCATTCAATGCAGTGGTGGTAATTTTAGGATTTTTAGTATTATTATTCTCCGAATTTAAACCAAATCAAGCACTGGGAGCAATAGTATCTCTCAATATGTTTACAAGTTTCGTCGGGACAGTCACTATAATGTTGGTAGTGATGTATTCTGCGAATTTGTATTTTAAGAAGAAAGGAAGGTGAGAGGTGAGAGAGTGGATGAAAGGGCAAGTAGGCGAAAAGGCGATAGGGCGAGATGGAGAATGGGCGAAAGAGAGTAATGAGTAGTTAGTTGTGAGTGGTGAGTTATTAAGTTTGGAATATTAGATTGTTACATGTTTCAGGTTTGGAAGTTTTGAAGTTTGGATATTTTGGCAAAGCTACCCCCCTGATGAAATATTCTTAAATGAATTTCACAGGGCAGGCTTTTGCATGGAGGGGGCTTCAAGGGAAAGTTCTGTGTTAGTGATTATTGTTTTGTGGATTGTATTTTAGCACCCATCCCTAGCCCTTCCCTCGCGAGGGAAGGGAAAAGTGGATGTGCCCAATCGTAAGGAAAAGCGATAATTGTTTTATTTTGTTTTAACAGAAATGGTATTTTTTAGGATAAAAAATGGAGCTTTTGCGGGTTGCAGCTTCC
Organism: Saprospiraceae bacterium; assembly: GCA_027031145.1. Lineage (GTDB taxonomy): Bacteria > Bacteroidota > Bacteroidia > Chitinophagales > Saprospiraceae > JADJGA01. The sequence goes on from JALVEG010000270.1 coordinate 1,484, forward strand.
TCCCTTGTAAGGGAGGATTGAGGTGGGTTCTATTGCGCAAATCCCACGTGAAATACTACGTTGATTTCACGGAGCAAACCACAAAAGCAATAATATTTAAAAAACCACTAATGTGGTTTAATGTGAATAGTATATGATAGAGGGAAAATGAACCCCGAAGGGTGTTTAATTTAAAAGTTTGGAGGTTTTGCTGGTAGTTTGCAAAGAGGTCTGGAGACCCTCAGTACATTTCATTACGGGGCAGTCCCTATGAAATAAATTTTCAATTTAGGCGAAGCCTATTTCACAGGGCAGGCTTTTGCGAGGAATGTGCTTCAGGGCAGCGTTTATATAAGGGGAAGGAATTTTGATTTTTTTGTTACTTCACCCTTTAGGGTTGGGGCGAAAAGGAACAAAAAAAGCAAAATGGGTAAACAATGGAATATCGAATATCGATTAACGAATGATGATTTAAGATTTAAGAGGTGGAAAGCGAGGTCGGAGACGCTCGCTTATCAACGGTTGAAATATCGTATTAATAGTAAAATAGAAATAAAATTAAATAATTATTAAAAAAATTGAAATTATGAAAAAAATGAAAATAGTATTAATGGGAATAGCTTTTTTAAGCTTGATTGGGGCAAATAATATTTTTGCACAAACGGGAAAAGAAATTGCTTACAAGGTTTACAACCGTCCTACCGCAAAAGATGGTGAATCCGATATGAAAATGACTTTAATTAACAAAAAAGGAGGAAAACGGGTAAGAAATATTCATCAGTTTTATAAAGATTATGGAAATGTGGAAAAGAAGATCCTTTTCTTTAAATCTCCGGCTGATGTAAAAAACACTTCTTTTATGAACTGGAGTTACGATGATGCAAACAAAGATGATGACCAATGGTTGTATCTGCCCGCTTTAAAAAAAGTAAAACGTATCTCAAGCAGCAGTAAGGATAATGAATTTATGGGTTCGGATTTCACTTATGCTGATATGGAAAAGCGTCATCCGGATGAAGATGTTCACAAATTGCTAAAAAGTGAGAAATTCAATGGTGAAGATTGTTGGGTTGTGGAAGCTACCCCCAAAGATGAAGATGATATGTATTCAAAAAAAGTAGCATGGATATCAAAATCAAAATTACTTCCTATGAAAATGGATTATTATGATGAAGATGGTGAGTTATTGAAAACTCTTACAATAAACAAAATTCAAAAGATAGGAAAATATTGGGTCATTACAGATGAGACAATGCACAATAAACAAAAGAACCATAAAACGCATATTTTGATTAGCAATATGAAAGTAGATCAGGGTTTGAGCGATAGTAAATTTACGCAGAGAGCGATGAGGAAAGGACTTTAGGAAGTTGTCAGTTGTGAGTAGTGAGTGTTGAGCAGGGAGTTGTCAGTTGTGAAAAAGCTAAAGTTTGGAATAATGCTATATTGGAATGGTGGAAAGAGGTGCAGAGCACCGATAATATTTATAGCAAAATTTATGAGGGGGTAGTTAGCTACAGAGTAGCGGAATATTTGATATGATAGAATAGAGCCAATAAAACCACGAAATTTATCCCGTTGGAATATGTTCCTTCGGGAGTGGTTTAATATGAATAGCCCTGTATGAAATGCGGGGTAAATGAAAGAGGGAAAATGAACCCCGAAGGGTGTTCAATTTAAAAGTTTGGAAGTTTGGAGGTAGTGCTGGTGGTTTG
>JALVEG010000271.1 GCA_027031145.1 Saprospiraceae bacterium
ATTTGCAATGTTTTGATTTAATAAAGAATTCTCTGAAATTGTGGGCTATATCCAGAACTTCAAGATTATTGAAACTCAGATTTTTTATTCCGGGAGTATCGATTATCTTACCTCCGATATCAAGATTGAACATTTCCGCAAATGTAGTAGTATGTTGTCCTTTTCCGGTATATCTGCTCAATTCATTGATTTTAAGATCCAATCCGGGTTGAATTTTGTTTATTAATGTTGATTTACCCACTCCTGACTGTCCGGCGATAAGACTTGTTTTGTTCTTCAATTGTTCTTTAAGTTTATCAATACCTTCTCCGGTAATTGCAGAAGTTAAAATACATTTATAGCCTATTTTGGTATAAATATCTTTCAGGTATTCGTAAATTCCAATTTCTCCTCTGTCATACAAGTCAGATTTATTAAAGACCAGTATTACCGGAATATTATAAGGTTCTGTCATCAATAAAAATCTGTCGATAAAACCTTGTTTAAGTTTAGGATAATTGATAGTTATGATCAATACCGCCTGATCAATATTGCTAGCCATCAAATGCAAATAATGTTTTTTCCGGGGAGATTGGCGTACTACATAATTTTTTCTGGGATGTACTTTTTTTATTATTCCTGTTTTTTCTTCAACATCTTCAATTTCAATATCAACAATATCTCCAACTGCAACGGGATTGGTAAGTTTCATCCCCTGCAAACGGAATTTACCTATTATCCTGCATTGGACAATAATGCCTTCTTCCGTTTCAACTTCATACCAGGAACCTGTAGATTTTTTTACCAATGCCTTTTGAATCAAAATATTTATTTTATTTATTTAACGAATGAATAGCATCAGCTAAATCAGTTAATAATTCAGGATCCTTTTCAATTGCATCACCAATTACTATTAAATTTGCTCCGGCTTTAGCATTTTCATAAGCTTTTTCCGGTGTTTTTATTCCTCCTCCTACTATCAACGGTATTTCAATAGTATTTGATACCGCTTCTATCATATCTATGCTGATTGGATTTTGTGCGCCACTTCCGGCATCCATAAATATTAGTTTAAGGCCTAAAAATTGCCCTGCTAATGCAGTGCTTGCCGCTATATCGGGTTTATTTGCCGGAATTGGTTTTGTATTGCTCATATATGTAACTGTAGTAGGGACCCCTCCATCTATCAACATATACCCAGTTGATATTATTTCCAAAGGACTTAGCTTTAGATAGGGAGCAACAACAACGTGTTTACCTATCAATAATTCTGCATTTCTACCCGAAATTAATGACAAAAACAATAATGCATCTGCTTTGTAACTAAGTTGAAATGAATTACCCGGAAACAAAATCATTGGAATTTGACAAGTCTTTTTGATCGATACCAGTGTTTTATCCAACATGTCACTAACGATCAAACTGCCACCTATAAAAAAATAATCAACTTTTGCTTCTATTGCCAGTTGAAGGGTTTTTTCAAACTGCTTAAGTCTGATTTTATCAGGATCAAGTAAAACAGCAAACTTTTTGTCGCCATTTGCTTTAGTTTTAGTCAAGTCAGTATGAATTTTATTCAACATCCTGTATTTATTTTGAACGTAACTACTCAGGTGGATGCTTTTGAACTGAAAAAATTCGATTTTTTTGCCAGATGAAGCTTATTTTTTGAAGGCATAGTGGAGCTACGTCAAGAAAAATAGCTGAAATATGGCGAAAAAAGAAGTTTTTTCAATCAAAATGATTCTACATGAGTAGTTACTTTTGAACAAAGATAAATAACTTGTTTTAAAAACAGGAATTTATGTGAATTTTTTCATTTCAAAAGCAGCCTGACTGAATAATGTGAGTCAATAAAAGATTATCACTTCCTTTTCCTTTTTCTTTTCAATATCAGGTAAAAAAGCATTTTCATCCCTATATCCTACCGGAATGACCATATAAGGTTTTTCGTTTTCAGGTCTGTTCAATATTTGGCTTAAAAATCCCATTGGAGATGGTGTATATGTCAATGATGTCAATCCTGCATTATGAATAGCAGCAATAAGCAATCCGGTTGCCAGGCCTACAGACTCATTGACATAATAATTTTTCTTCTTTTGACCGTCGATAATATCATAGCTTTTTTTGAAAACAACAATAATCCATGGTGCTGTATCCAGAAATTCTTTTTTCCAATTTGTTCTTAAGCGTTCAAGGTCATTTTTCCACTCATCTGACATTTTATTTGTATAAGCATCATATTCTATTTTTTCCGCTTCTTTTCTTATCCGTTTTTTAATATCGGGATCCGAAACAGCACAAAAAACCCATGGTTGTTTATTGGCTCCTGACGGAGCAGTACTTGCAGTCATTAACAGGTCTGTTATAATTTCTTTTGGTACTGGTTTTGGTGAAAAATGCCTGTATGACCTGCGTTTTTCCATTAATTTTCTGAATGATTTTACCTTTTTTATCATGCTGCAAAGATATCAATTAATTTATTTTACAGGAAAAATATACCATATTTCAAAATCATCCTGTTTGTATAATTTCCGGAAAAAGATAACAAAAATAATCAATTTCAAATTTGATATGTTTTCGTGCAGACACTACTTAACCTCCACTCTCATTCCTTCCGAATGGCTGCTGAATTCAGGTGCATAATAGCTTTGGAGTTCGGCAATACCATTGGAAAAAGCACCTGACTGGGTCACCCTCAATGGATATTCCAAAACAAATACTCCTCTCGGTAGAAAATCTATAAAGAAATTCATCTTTGTATCCCTTGGATTTTGATAATATCCCAATCCTCCCTGCCAGTGATATCCGCTCAATTGCTGCAATGGTTCGAAAGTGGCAGCACGTTGATCGGATAAGTGTACAAATTCCATTTCCCTGTCCACTTGCAACCGGATTTTTACTTTGATCAAGTCTCCGGGATGCAAAACGTCTCCCTCTTTTATTTCTGTCATTTCTTCGCCTTTGTCCGTATTGTGTACCAGATACAGAGTTCTTTTGATTTTAAGAGGAGTATCTTCAAAACTTTCAATTTTGTCCAAATCTTGCAGGTATTGCCAGTAAGCAGCACCCCAGGCAATATCCTTATTGGGATTTTCGATTTTTATAGATGCCATTCCGGGATTTACTTCATCACCGCGCCATTTCTCTTTGTAATATCCTGTTCCTGTCTGAATATCATCTTTTGACAAT
>JALVEG010000272.1 GCA_027031145.1 Saprospiraceae bacterium
TCTTCATAGATCAATGATTGTAATACTTTATAAAAATTATTGCGCAATTCCCTGTCTCTGGTATTTCTGATTTCTTTAATAATAGAATCTATTTTGTCATTTGAAAAACCCGATACATTGGAACCTCCCGGTCCTGTATTATCACTATGCCAGTCCCAATAAGGATCTACATCTGCCAAATCTTCCGGAATCACCGATGGCGCCAGATCAAATTCCCTTTTTTTAATAATTTTCCTGAATTCCTTGCTGCTTTTGCTTACAACTTCAATAGATATTCCGGCTTTTTTGGCATTTTCCTGCATTAAAAGTCCAATATTTTTTCCAAGTCCGTTGCCCTTTGCTACAAAAGTCAAATTTAATTCAATCCTTTTTCCGTTTACTATCTTATCCAAAACACCATTGTTATCGGTATCTTTCCATCCTGATTTATTCAAAAGCTCTTTGGCTTTTGCAATATCAAATTCAACAGGTTTTAGTTTTTTATTATAATATGGCTTTGAAGGATGAACAGGAGAAGTTAGTCTTTTTTCTCCGCCTGTTCCGAAAGTTTTTATCAAAAAGTCCACATCGGTAAGATAAGCCAATGCCTTTCTTGTATTTTTGTCCTTCAATACGGGATTTCTGTTGTTGATTATTACATAATAAAATTGCATTGAAATCGGATTGTGAAAACTGAATTTGTTGCGGTAAACGGAATCGTTTTTCATTTTCTTAAAATTATTTCCCGATACACCTTGAAGAACATCTATATTTCCGTTTTTCAACTCGGTAAGAGATGTTGTTTTATCGGCAATAATCTTAAATATTATCTCTTTAGGGTTGTTTTGAAGATATGGGATACCGGTGATTTTTTCTCCCCAATAGTTATCTTTTCTTTTGAGTCTGATAAAACTATTTGCTTCCCAATCTGCAAGATAGTAAGGTCCCTGACCCGAAATATGCTCCCTCATAAAATATGCGCTATTGATCTTTTCTGCAAATTCTTTACTTCCGGGCAATGTATCCAATACAGCCGAAAGCTTCTTTTCGTCCAAAAAAGTTTCAAAATCTATTTTTCGCATTATTTTTCCCGGATCATAAAAGTATTCGGGAAATATTTCCATGTTGGTAACCAATTCCCTTGACAACATATAATTTTTGTCGACATAAATGCTTATTTTTTTCGGATTTTCTTTATCGACCTCGACACCTTTGACTTTTTTGTATAGATTTCTGACTGCCGGGTGAACTTCCACCGATGGATTGAGGATTATTTTTATGGTAAAAAGTTGATCAAAACCTGTAATATCGCTACCATTATCCCATTTAGCTTCTTTTCTGAATGTGAGATCGTATCTATATGTATTTGCATATTTCCCTGAATCTATGCTTACCTCCTTTGGGAGATTTTCTATAAATACCGGTGTGTTTTGAAGTGTAAAAGGATTGTAATCAGCTGCCTGAATGAATATATATTGATTTACCTGACGCTCGATGTTTCCGTTTCTTTTGACCGGGCACAATGCACGGGGTTCCCTCAACAAGCCGATTTTTACTGAAAAATCTTTTGCAGAATCAATATTTCCTTTATCTTGATTTTTGCATGAAAAAATCAAAAAGCTAATGATTAATAATAGGCTGTATTTTTTCATTTAGATTGATATTAAATGTTATTTAATACCGGCAATAATGGAGATCTAATGATTTTCCAAATGCAATTCCACAAATTCCCATTTATCTATTTGGGGATTGTAATCATAAGTATATATTGTACGCATGGAATTGCTTGCCGCAATTAAAGTATAACTGAATTCTCTTGCTTTTAAAGTCATCCTGTTCTCATTTATCTTGATGCGGTGTGCTTTAAGATTGCTGCCTCCCGGCACATCTTTTAATGAAAATTCAAATCTAAAATCATCTTTGAATGCACCCTTTTCATCCAGCCCAACCGACCAAATTTCCGGTTTGCGAGCCATTCCCATATACAATCTTTTACCGTTTTTACCACTGAAAATAGCCACTCCCATGATATCATGATTATCAAAAGTGCTTTTGATTTTTTTATTGGCAGGGTCAATCTGGAATACTTTACCGCTTTCGTCACTAAAAGTCGAACCGGCAATGCTCGTTGCATAAAGACTTTTTGTTTCACAATCAAATGCCAAACCGATTACTCCAAACGGATTTTTAGGAGTAGGAGGGTTTTTAGAAGGTAAATTCATGAATTCTGACATTCTGCCTGTTTTCCCTTCAACTATCAGTATTTTGTTTTGTTCTTTCGGAGGATTAATATCAATGCTTACATAAGGCAGTGGAGAAGTATAGATGTTGCCGTGGTCATCCAAAGTATATAGTCCGAGATAACCGAATTTTCTCCATCCCGGCAATTGAAGGCTTCTACCTGTTTTCGCTTCCAGTATTTTTAATCCCATATTTTCGGCATTCTGACGGAGATCCACTGCGTAAGGAGCTTTTAAACCGTATTTCATGGGAAAAACCGGACTGCGAAGACATGATTTTATGGTTTTATTGCTAAGAGTTGAAGTTTTATTATGTTTTTTGGAAGAGTTGTTGTCCGGAATCAAATTATATGCGATAAGTCCCAGCAAAGCGACAATCAATATTATAACTATATATATTGCAATTTTTCTTTGTTGCTTTGATTTTGTTTTCTGCTTTTTAATTTTTTGCAGATTTTTCTTTTTCAATTTAGCTTTTCTTCCTGACATATTCGATTGTTATTTTTTAATGGGAATAAATTTTGGTCCGACTATACCGGGCCAGGTTTTAATCCTGGATTTACCATTCTCAACCACCTGAGTAGCCCAGCAATATTCTTTTCCCGGAGTATTATCGTTATGCATTCTGGGGACATACCAAATAATCAAATGCTGACCGGACAAATCTTCCGGAGGATTCAAAAACTTTTCAGGTCCCTGTTTGTAATCGTAACTACCCGGAGAACCTATTGTGACCATGTCCGTATCTCCTTCATCAATATCATCATGCCACACCGATGCATATACAAAAGCAGAATCACCCCTGTTTCTTGTCCATTGTCCGTTGCCCGGCTCCATATAATAACCGGTACCGGCAGGAGAAGTCAATTTCATCCAATATCCTTCTTTTGTATATTTTGCATTTTTTTGATCAACCCATTTTTCTTTTTTCCATTTTTCCCATTTTTCCCCGGTCCATTGTTCCAATATTTCTTCACCATCATTTACTGCCAAATCCATTCTGAATACGGGTTTGTAAACTCCCTGTGTATTGCATCCGCGACCATGATTTACTCCCGTAATTCTGAAACTTCCGTTATCATAAAACTCAAACCGGCTCTGATATCTGTAATTACAGGGTGCAGGCCATATAGGACTTCTGAAATCCTGTACCAATGCATATCCGGTTTTCTTACCTTTTTTGTCAAGGATTTTTTCAACATAAGGTCCGTTAAAAGCAACAACGGCAGAAGAACTAAACATCGGACAACCGGTTGCATCACTGTAACCCATTCCTTCTTTGTACAAATAACTCACGTGCCAGTCAACTATTTTTGATGACCGTATTACTTTTTTATCTTTATATTTTACATCAAAGACTTCCAGTCCGTCTGAACTTGTAAGTCTGTAATTTACTTTCCAGTCTCCAAAGGTAGTATCATTGTTTTTTTCACAGAAATTTTCCATTACAAATTCATTTTGTAATTCGCTTTCAGTGGTTTTATCCTTTGGTATAGTGCCTTCAAAATCTCCCAATTCTGTCCAGGCGACTCCAACCAGTTTCCAGTCCGTAAGGTCCACTATTGCCCACAATGCTCTCTTGTTTATATGATTCAAAAATGTAGGCGCTACGCAAAGATGTTTTGATCTTTCACATTTGGTACCGTTCATAGCGGTTTTCACATTTGACATAGTAGCTTCTTTTTCATTGGGATTGATACCCAATGCTTCTATGACTTCGGGGGAATTAATGGCGATAGTGATAGCAAGGTCTGTCAGCCTTTTATTCAATTCCGCCTGCCCGTCAATGATATGTTTTACCTTAATTACTCTATTTTTTGATATATCTGTTAATGCAATAGTTGTACTATTGAAAAAATAGTTGTACATCGATACATAATAACAATCCGAGCATTTTACATTTTTGGGAATATCACTCGGCAGTGCTTCCCTTACAATCATAATTTCATTTCTCAACGGCTCTTTTGTGTCAGGATGATATACGTCCCTGATGAAATCCTTGTTTTTAATCGCAATTTCCTGTGCTTTTTGTTGTTTTTCATCTCTTATTTCACTTTTGTCCAATAATAATACAGGTGGATCATTTTTTAGAGATTCTATTAATTTTTTATGATAATATGCCAGTTCCGGTATTTTTGAAATCAATTCGGTAACAGGTACGGGTTTTGCCAGTACTACATGTTTTTCAGGTTTCTTATCCCGGACTTTGCTTTTTTTTGAATCTCCATTGCATGAAAATAAAAACAATGCTAAAAAAACAAAAATAATAAATTTGATATTATTCATTTTGGTATGTGATTTATTTATATTTGCGAAATTAAGACTTTTTAATATAAATGGTAATAGATATTAAAATAAATTATGAATTATAGTCAACGAAGAATTTTTATGGATTTGGTAGGACAGACAAGTCCTGTTCCTCTTGGACTGGAAGTTGAAAAAGCTGAAGGGGTGTATATTTATGGTAAAGATGGTAAAAAGTATTTTGATATGATAAGCGGTATTGCTGTCAGCAACCTTGGTCATAACAATAAGAGAATAGTAAAAGCAGTACAGGAACAGGCGGGAAAATATATGCATACGATGGTTTACGGTGAACATATTCAGTCCCCTCAAATCAGTTTTGCTAAAATTTTGACTAAATTGTTGCCGGAAAATCTAAATAGTGTTTTTTATGTCAATTCCGGTTCGGAAGCTGTGGAGGGAGCTATGAAACTGGCAAAAAGATATACAGGCAGATATGAGATCATCGCTTGTCGCAATGGCTATCACGGCAATACTCACGGCTCTCAAAGCCTGATGGACAATGAATATCTTTCTCAAGCCTACAGACCATTTGTTCCTGGTATAAGATTTATTGAATATGACAATATTGATTCGCTTAAGGCGATAACGAATAAGACAGCTGCTGTGATCACCGAAACCATTCAGGGTGATATCGGTATTAAAATAGCAAGTCAGGAATTTATGTCTGCTCTAAGAAAAAAATGTGATGATACCGGTACTTTGCTTATTTTTGATGAAATACAAACCGGTTTTGGACGTACCGGTAAGTTATTTGCTTTTGAACATTATGATGTGGTGCCTGATGTGCTGTTGATAGCAAAAGCTATGGGCGGTGGTATGCCGACAGGTGCACTTGTAGCGGACAGGAAATTGCTTCAGGTATTTACAAATAATCCGATATTGGGATATATCAGTACTTTTGGAGGTCATCCTGTATCTATTGCAGCTGCAGTTGCTTCACTTGAGGAGTTGATAGATTTAGAGATAATTGATCAAATGGACAGGAAAGAAGAACTTTTTCTAAAGCATTTACAACATCCAGCTATTAAAGAAATAAGGCATAAAGGTTTATTTTTTGCAGTGGACCTTGATGATGCTGATTTTGTGAAAAGAGTGATAAATACCGCGTATGAAAATGGAGTTTTGATGGATTGGTTTTTGTACAACGATCAAGCATTCAGATTGGCTCCACCGTTGATTATAAGCGAAGAAGAAATTGTAAATGCTTGTAAAATTATAGTTGATGCTATTGAAGTGAATAGATAATTATTCTTCAAATCCTAATTTCTTCAGTTTTTCTCTTTGATTTTTGGGTACAATTACGTCAAGAAAATCTCCTGTACGCCTGCAGTTTCCGCATCCTAAAAAAGGCTCTTGTTTAATAAAACCCAGATGATGTTCTATTACCTCAAATCCTTTAGAATTAAGACTGTCTAAGACTTTGTCTTCCCATTCTTTAGGAGAATCTTCTTTGTAGTCAAAATCACTTCCGCAAATAGTCAAAGCCCACAAACGCATATATGGATATTCAACGGTTTTTGTTGCATGATATTCTTTCTTATTGCATGATGCAAAAATCACTAAAATAAATAGGGTTGTTATTAAATATTTCATAATCTATATTTTAATTTTCTTTGATAAATAAATAATCATAACAATCATTACATTCAAAACACGGTTTCATATATATTGTGTCGCTTGTATAAAATGTATATTCAAGATTTGTATCAAAATAAAAGGAACTTGATTCTGATGTAGTGTTAAATTTTATGCAGTCTTTTCCTTTTGATGAAGATAAACTATACTTCCCGGATGCTACGGTATTATTTAAACTATCCAGCCATTCCCAATGTTTTTCATCAATAATATTCAGAAAATCAAAATTTGCATCATAACCACCACCTTTAAATCCTCCTGAAATACCGATTAATTTCCATTTGCCTATAAGGTCGGGTTCAGTTTCTTTATTGCAAGCAAATAAGCCTGTGATTAAAATCAATAAAAATATTTTTTTCATCTTTTAAAGTTTTTTTCGTAACTACTCAGGTAGAGTGCTTTTGAGATGAAAAAATTCGATTTTTTTGCCAGATGAAGCTTATTTTTTGAAGGCATAACTTGTCCCGCAAAAAGGCGGGAGTGGTGCTACGTCGAAAAAAATAGCTGAAATATGGCGAAAAAAGAAATTTCTTTAATTAAAATGATTCTACCTGAGTAGTTACTTTTTCCTAAGAAACAATTATTTATGCCTATTTAATTTCTTGTCTGAGTATTTTACCACTAAAAACACATGAGTTTGCAGTAAGAAACACTAAGAATAAAACTCTGCTTGCAAATATCCCATTTACTTTGCGCACCTTTGCGTGTCCTTAGCGCGCCTTTGCGGGAAAATCAATAAAAATCAATTATTGTTTTATATCCCGCAAAGTGCCTCAAAGATATCGCAGAGTTTCGCAAAGGTGAACTTATACCAAAATAAATCAAAAATGACGCTTATGTTTTATATTAATTTTCCTGTTTAACATAACATTATTTAAATCGTACGCTGTCGCTGAAGCTATAGCGCAGAGGCAAAGCTCTATATAGGCGATTCAATATTCCAACATTTTCAATCTCCATCAATCTTTTTCAAAATTATCACACACATTTCAAAAGATTAAGATTTTTATTTTAAATTATAGACGATATAGAATTAAAAATAGTTTGCCATTAATGAAAAAATTAAAATAAAGCCAAAGAAGCTAATAGTAAAAAAATTGGTCTTAAATTTGCATTTCTTTTTATTTTAGGAGAAAAGTAAGACATTTATGAAGAAAATCACAGAATCAGATTCATTGTACAGACATTTGGAAAAAATGTCCACAAGAGAATTATTGGTAAATATCAATAGTGAAGATAAAAAGGTTCCACTTGCAGTAGAAAAGGTCATTCCAGTAATAGAAAAAACAGTCAATGCAGTGTATGACAGGATGAAAAACGGGGGCAGATTGTTTTATATCGGTGCCGGTACATCCGGTAGACTTGGTATTGTGGATGCTTCGGAGATACCGCCAACTTTTGGAGCTCCTTATGATTTGGTGATTGGGATCATTGCCGGTGGTGATGAAGCTATCCGCAAAGCTGTAGAATGGGCTGAAGATGACAAAGACCAAGCATGGAAAGATTTGTCAGCTTATGATATTGATGAACAGGATTTTGTTGTGGGAATTGCAGCATCAGGGACAACTCCTTATGTGATAGGAGGGTTGCGAGATGCTCAAAAACACGGACTTGGTACGGCTTGTATCACCTGCAATCCCAATGCTCCCGTATCCGAATTTGCTGATTTTCCAATAGAAGTTATTGTGGGACCGGAATTTGTAACGGGTAGTAGCAGAATGAAAGCCGGTACTGCCCAAAAACTGGTACTGAATATGATTTCCACTTCTGTAATGATAAAAATGGGGCATGTCGAAGACAATAAAATGGTCGATATGCAGATAACCAACGAAAAGCTTAGAGACAGAGGCGCAAAAATGATAATGAAAAAAACAGGTATAAAAAATTACCAACTCGCCAGAGAACTGTTAAATGAATATGGCAGTGTAAGGGAAGCAGTGAAGCATTTTGTGAAAGGTTCCGATTAAATTTTATCTATCAAAATCATAACAAAACAAATGTTTAAAATCCGAACAGTATAAATATCCTGTTTCTTTATCAATAGAAAAATTTTCATCAAATACTAACTTATAATTTTTACTTGCATAAGGAGCATTAACTCTTTCAATAATGGCACCCGAATCAGAGTCAACAATAAACATTTTACCATTTCTGGCAATCATAAAAATTCTGTTATCTTTTTTTCTCATCATATAAGATTGATGACCGTCCAAACTAATACGCCATATTTCTTTCCCCGTTTTCATATTTACCTTTACAAATTTATTAGTAAGGTTGTTGTACATAAGATATACATAAGGATAGTCATATATACTGGTATAAAAACCTGTCATCACATCTTCTTTAAACTGGTTTAAAAGTTTACCGGTTGAAAGATCAAAAGTAGAAAAATAATATCCATTAGCATAAATTATATTCTCATGAATATAAAATACATTTATTCCAATTTTATGATTAAAACTCATATTAAAAATGAATTCTTTTTTTGTGATATTGTAATTTATAAGATTGTATTTTTTTATTTCATTTGGTTTAAATGCATTTTTTACATGATAAATTCCCAATAGCATGCAAATATCATTTGTATTATTTTTGAAAATATGCATCCCTTGATTATGAATAGTAAAACCGGAATACATTGATTTAATATCAACAACATTTTCTATATTTCCTGACGAAGGATCAATTGCTATAACATTAATCATATTATTTTCAGTATTTCTTCCCATAAAGTATATTTTTTCATTATACAAAACGGATCGTTCATCAATTTGATAATCAAATTTATTTTCCCATAAAGTTTTTCCTGTTTCCAAGTCAATACCAACCATATATTTAGAATCAATACCTACTATTACATTATTATATTGCCGAAATCCCCTTAAAACATGTTTAAACCTTGCATTTGATGCTGAAATCAAATATTCTTTTTGCCATTCCCAAAGTTTTTTGCCGTTTTTCTTGTCAAATGCAACAAGAGCACTTTCCTGACTTAAAAAATCATCTCTTGAAATAATCACTTTATCTTTGGCTATCAAGGGGAAATCCACAATTAAAGCATCTTTCTCTCCTGAATATTCTGATTCCCAAATGATTCTGTCATCTTTGAGTTCATTATGATTTTTCAAACAGTTCAGGTTTGATATTAATATTAGAAGTAAAAATATTGCTTTTTTCATTTTCTTTGTATTTTAATTTAGGAGCGCAAAATATTTGCGCTCCTTATATTCTTTTTTTTAATTATTTTTCTTTTAGTTTAAAATAAGAGAATTGATCATCCTCAAAATAACGTCCTTCATGTTTGAATAGATTTTCTAAATGCGTTCTGCTCAAATCATCACTTTTTAATTCCTGATGGTTTAGATGCAATAACTCTATCCAGGCTATTCTATCTGGTTCTTCAGTTGAATTTGCCGGAATAAAACCGTCATTATCACTATTGTAATAAATATAGGTACAACTTTTGATAGTCTCAATTCGTTCTACATAATCATCACAAATGTCCGGTCTTCTTACTGTGATGGTATCGGTTTTTCTATTTTCACGATCTTCTTTGTACTCAGTATTAGTAGAATCACATGGCATATCTTCCAATACAAGTTTTACTGTATCGGATTTTTCAAATCTCACATATTTTCTATATAAGCACGAATCTCTGATTCTTATATCGTCAGGGTCATTATATTCCCCGTCAAAATCATAATCATAACCTGTTACAACTTCTATATACTCACAATCTTCTTGTACGTCTTCCAAGGCCCCTATTAATGCAAGCCAACCCGCTTCTGACTGTTGCAATGTATTGATAGCCTGATTCAATTGGATAGCAAGTTGAGTTGCATACAAAGCAACAGGAATGCATGTAGGATTAAAAAAACTTGCTATTCCACATCCGATAGCAGTAGCTGTTGCAACATAATAATTTACAGTATAAAAGGTTTCCAAATATTCCATAGCATCCGGTAAAGTTGTATCATCTTTCAATTTTGAAAAACTTCCGATAAATCTCCAATGTACGGGAGAGTCTTCTTTTCCATAATAATTGATTTTGGGTAAGTCGGGATGAACTAAATTATTTATAAATGGATTATTCTCTTGTAAATCTCCAATAGTGGCATCATCAGCACTTTCTTTCACATTACTTTCTATGAATGCAAATATAATCGATGCAAAAAATTCCGGATCGTCTGAACCCAAAAGATCATAAATCGTACCCATGATAAATTGAAATTTTGGTAAGAAAATTGCTCCAATAACATCAATAAAAACCTGGTCAATAAAATTATCAACATAATCGTCAACATCTCCATTCATGTAACTATTAGCAAAATAGGCTCCATTATGTGGAGTCCCGAATGTAATATAACCTGTAAATTTAGTATCATCATCTGAATACATTTGTCTTGTTACAAGTCCTCCCATTGAATGTGCTATAACAAAAGGATTTTCTTCTTCACTAATCAATTGCTCCTCTGCTATTTCAGCTGCATTTTCTATGCCTCCTTTGCTGGGATATTCTACTCTGGTAGTTGTGATATCAAATTGGTTTAAAAAATATTCATCGAATTCTTTCCATGCATCCTTGTTGCCAACAAATCCATGTACCCAGTTAATATCTCTGTGATTTTCTCCGTTTTGTCCTGTTAATGAGATGGTCATCATAATGAACAAAAATAAGTTAAATATTTTTTTCATAATTATTATTTTTAATTTATTTCAATGTTAAAATTATTCATAGTTGTTACAGAATTGTATTCAATATCTACTTCAGGGTTGACTTTCTTTATTTTGGTTCTTATTAAAACCAGAACCCATTTGCCATCTATACAATCGAATTTATAAGTTATATTTGAAATTTCTTTAGAAGTTTTAACAATCAACTGTTTTGGTAAACCGGTCAGTTTGTTAATGAACATTGTGATATCATTTTCTTCTTCCTGATGTTGAATTCTAATTGTATTGTTAATATGTTTTACATTCCAGCCTTTATCGATAGCATTTACTAAATATTCTTTAAATGCTTTTTGCGGATCCAATTTTTCAATTAAAGCGTCAGCCAATTCTTTATTCCCTGTTTTGTCATTCGAAAAAGAAATTATTTTTTCACCCTTATCATCATAAGAAGTAGTGTTCTTTCCTTCAATTACTATTTTCCTAACTTCTTTTTT
>JALVEG010000273.1 GCA_027031145.1 Saprospiraceae bacterium
ACTATCTGCAAATATGAACCTTCTGAATGTCAATATCCGGAACCTTTTGATATAAATATTTTCTTTCCAAATGGCACTTTTGATATAGAATCAGGTGGATCAAATTGTAATTTTGATAGGTTAGAAATTTATGATAATAACAATAATTTGATAGATTATTTTTGCAACTCTAACCTGCCGGCACTTTATGGCACAACAGTAGGTGGGGGCATTATTTCGAGTAATGAGAATTGTCTCACTATGAAGTTTAATTCAGATGAGGGGGTAAACAAAGAGGGATGGGTTGCAATATTTTCTCAAGATTATTACGCAAATCAAATTGATTCCCCCCTTAACTGTGGAGATTTTGCTCAAGGATCCCTTAATTTAGCCATTGAAGGCTGTCAATCATGTGTAGCCAAATATAATTGTTCAGGTCAAATATATGATGGATACTTTTTCATTGAAGATATATATTCATTTGATTCAGATTTACAAGGTCCAATCACAATTAATGTAAATGGAGATGTTGATTTCTTTATTAGAGAATATGAATGGTATCCTAATTGTAATTCGTGTTGTCCTACAATAATAAATTGTGCAATCGGAGACCAATCAACCCTAACATTCAATGCAAATTTAGGGACTGAATATTGGTTAATTGTAGATGGCAATAGTCTTTATGGAGAATATACAATTAGTATTTCCTGTGGAATAACTACTTGTGAAGATATCCCCGATCTATATTGTAATGAACTTACAAATGGCTCTAATGATCCGGATTATTCTTCTCTAACCAGCCAAATACTAGATAAACACAAAGATGGAACTCTAACTGATGGGTTTAATGAAAGTGAACTTCCATATTATATTGAATTTAAAAATCATGAAAGGATATTCAAGACCGATAATGACCCAAATGGACATTTGACTATAGATTTAGTTCCAAATGACCTCGGTCTTGATGTAGATTTATTTGTTTATGAGTCATGTAATGATTATTCCCCACCAACAGAACGAAACAATCAAGATTTTAAAGAAAGAAATACACAATCAACCTTGTCCTTGGAGAATTGTTTATATAGAAGTATTGAATCAAAAAACCTGATTGATGCAGTGTTCATTGTAGATGCCAACGATTCATATTATGCAGTGGTTGATGGGCAGTCAAACTCAGCACAAAACCCAAATACAGAAGGAGACTTTGATATAATACTCACCTGTGGAAAACTTGTTAATCATGATATTGATCCTATAAGTTGTGGTACTACCTATGGTACAACAGAAAATGAAGACAATTATGCAAGTTATTATAGTTGTGATGATCATGATAATAAAGCCGGAAATTATGGCCCTGAAAAAGTATATTCGTTCGATCATAATGGAGGTTCTTTGTCTATCACATTAGAAATATTGGAAAATTACACTGACTTAAATTTATATCTTTTAGGAGATTTCCTTGGTGAACCAACTGTAATTGATTGCATTGAAAAAAGTAAAATAGAAGAATCTGGATATGGATCAAAGGAAGAAATATATATGCAGGATCTACAAGCAGGAATTTATTATATAGTTGTTGAAGGATATAAAGGAGATACCGGGGATTTTAAACTAAATATTGATTGTAATCAAAAAAAATGTACAGATTGTAGTTATTGCTTTTCATACCGGAACGATGGTCGTGATTTTTATTTCATCAACAATTATTGTGATGACAAAGGTGGATACATAGGCC
The DNA here is from genome assembly GCA_027031145.1 of Saprospiraceae bacterium. Lineage (GTDB taxonomy): Bacteria > Bacteroidota > Bacteroidia > Chitinophagales > Saprospiraceae > JADJGA01. The sequence goes on from JALVEG010000273.1 coordinate 1,715, forward strand.
TTAGAGAGAATGAGACATATGAATGGTCTATCCCGGATGATGCCGTTGAGTATTATATGGATAATACTAATAATCAATCTGCAGAACCAGCAATAAAACTTCTACCGGGAATATGGGAAATATGTCTAAAAATCACAATTCCAAATAATAACAATCCCATTGTTTATGAATGCTGCATGATAGTATTCGTGCCAAATGGTGGTTGTAATAACCACCCACCTACTTGTGGATTGACTTATAAACAAAATGATGACAACACATTCACCTTTGATGCTTCCTCATCTTCCGAAGTTGATTTCTATAGTTGGAATATAGCAGGTGCTGATGATGGCAAGACATATTACAAAAGTGATTTGGATACTTCACTTGTTAATCTTAATTTAAAACAATATGGAAACAGGTGTTATATCGTTACTGTCTATGGAACTAATTGCTACGGATTTTCAAAATTTAGTGTCAAAATATGTGTTTCAGATAACAACTGCAATAAACCCGTACCACCGGGTTGTGGATTAGTTTCACCAGTTACTATTGATAGTACTTTGACCTTTGAGGGGGTTCCTGACGGGTGGGACACTTATGAATGGAGTGTTCCTGACGAACTCAGGCTTATAGCAGGAAATAACAATTCTCAAAATCCTAAATACATTCTCCCGCCGTCAGGTACATATACTGTATGTCTAATTCTGAGAAGTGGTTGTAGTCATATTTGCTTGTGTTGGACAGTAAAAAGAGGCTGCTGCCCAGTACAGAATTGTGATGATATAGGTAGGCAAGTATATTGTAATGATGTGATAAATGACAACAACAAGGGATTAAATAACTACACTACTGATATAGTTGAGAAATATGATAATAATAATTGTATTGTTTTCAAAACTCAATCAGGTAAAGTTTACCATCCCAGTTTCAAATCAAAAGAAGTAAGGTACAAATATAATGATGGTTTTAAACGTCCTGTGACCTTCGATGTATATCTCAGGGAATCAAACCCAAAATTTGATTTGGATGTATTCTTATTCAAAGATTGTGAAAACGCACGGCCAATAAATTGTATTGATTCAGCCGGACATTTAACACCGGGATTAAACGAAAGTGTCTATCTTACAACTGAAGATATGTCAAAAATAGATGATCTTAATATTTTTGTAGATGGTCAATCATTTTCTTATCCTAGTTACCGGATAAACGAGGGGGATTATACATTTGCTATAACATGTGGTCCACTTTACGGAATTTTGGGTGAGTCTCCCGATATTATTCCAATTGATTGTGGGCAAACAATTACTAACAATAACAATACCGGCAAGAATTTTGGCAGTTGGTATAGTTGTGATCCGGAAACAAATAAAGGAAATAACTGGGGAAGAGAGAATATTTATAAATTCACTTTAAATCAAAACCAAAAAGTAGATATTAATCTCGATATTTTAGACAATGTAGATTTGAGTTTATACTTATTGGAAGAAGTCAATGTTAAATCCTGTATTGCAACCGGTAAAACAAAAGGCAGAAAAGTTGATGAAAAAATTATTAAAAACTTACAGCCCGGGATATATTATATAGTTGTGGACGGATTTGCAGGAGACGAAGGACGATACAAATTATCCTTAAAATGTTCAAATGGATCTTATCTGACTTTTGACATAGATGATGATGTTTGTGGTTCAAAAAACTCAGTAGTAGAAGTTCCAATCCGAGTTAAAAACTTTACGAATGTGGCATCTTTTGAATTCTCAGTCAATATTGCTGATACTTTAATTGCCAAAATAAGTGATATAACCAGCACTTATATTTCTCAGAACATCGTAAATTCCGGCAAAATATATGTTGGCTGGTATCCGAGTACAGGGGATCCTGTAACTTTACCAGATAATTTCATAATTGCAACCTTAAAAATAAATTTAGTAGGAGACATAGGCGAATCAACAATCTTGACCATAAAAGAAGAAAATGGTGAAAATTCTCAAGGAGTCATTCCAATTAATACGCTTGAAGGTTCTGTATGTATAAGTAATGATATTGGTAAAGTATGTGGAACAATATTAAGAGAAGATAATGTTGGCATTGATAGTGTGATTGTTAAATTATTAGGAACCACATTAGATTTAAGTACAATGACCAATTCAAATGGAGATTATTGTTTTGAAGATGTTCCTCCAGGAATTTATACCATAACTCCCTCAAAAGACATCAATCATTTGAATGGAGTTACAGGCGGTGATTTATTCTCAATTCAAAGGCATTTATTGCATAAAAAACTTCTCAATAGCCCCTATAAAATCATATCTGCGGATGCTAATACATCTAAAAAAGTAACAGGAGGAGATTTATTTCAAATACAAAGACTTATTTTAAGAAAGGATAAAAAATTCAGAAAAAGTGAGTCTTGGAAATTTGTTGATGCATCTTATCAGTTTCCTGATAATAGGAATCCTTTTAAGCAGGATTTTCCTCAGAAAGCTAATGTCAATCACACATCAGGAGATGATTTAGGGGTTGATTTCATTGGAACAAAAATTGGTGATGTAAATCTTACAAATGACCCATCAATGCTGATGACTCATAGAAATAATTCAGAAATACAAATTACAGTTGAATCGAAAGATGTTGCCGAAAAAGAAGAAATTGTTATTCCGATAACAGTAGATAAGTTTGAAAATATTGGTTCTGTACAATTTTCACTAAAATGGGATAACTCATTGATAGAATTTAAAGGGCTTGTACTAACAAATTCAGCAGTATCAATGACAGAAAACAATTTCACTACCGATAGCACACATATAGGCCAACTGGCAATGTCATGGTACGATGCTAACGGTTCAGGAGTAACTCTATCTGATAATTCAGAATTATTTGCAGTGAGATTTGTTGTAGTTGGACATAAAAATCAAACTACAAATATTGAAATTACAGATTCACCAATATCAATTTCAGTTGAAAATCTGGATGGTGAAATTACAGTTAATAAGAATAATGGTATCATTAATATTACTAAATATCCTGATGCCGTAGTGGATAATACAATGTCAAAGGCAATTACTATATACCCAAACCCATTTTTTAGTGGTATAAATATCACTTTTGATGAAATAATTGATTCAAAAGTCAAAATAAAAGTGTATGGAATAGATGGGGAATTAATTTCAACAGCATATGTAAATAATGGTAGCAAACAAATACATTTAAATGAGAGTCATTTCAAAAAGAATGGGATTTTTATTCTGGAAATATCATCTGAAAAATTCATTGTAACTAAGAAAGTAGTAAAAATGCAATAAGCAAATACAAGATTCTCGATTGTATTGTATTTTTCGCATCGCGAGTTGTTTTTTATTTATAAATCAAAGGGAAAGAATTGTAATAGAAAAAAACCTTAGCTTCACTTTAATTAGCAATTTGAGTGAAGCTTTTTTATTTTGACTTCAATTACAAAAAAACATGCAAGAATAACGATGAATCTGTTTTACCAAAAACGCAAAAATAAAACAAGAATAATTCCAAAACTAAAACCAATAGAAGGACTAAGACATTAAATTTCACTTATGTTTAATTAAAACTATATTTATTTTAATCATCAAATTATTAGCAATATATTAAGTCGTCAAAATGACAAATAGGCGAATATACCAACATATTATCGCTTATGCTTTTTATAAGCAAAGTATTTTTACTAATATTACGGACTATTTGTAAAATCTTAACAATAAAAAAAACCTAATGATCACACCCCAAATGAGAAGTCCGGTCTTAGTAAAAAATCATATTCTGAGCACCATCGAGACCTTAATCGTTCAATATTATAATGCTTATTAGAGTTCTCCTAAAAAATGAAATTCCGGCTTTCATTAGTTATTTATAATGAAAATGAATATTAGAAATACAACTAAACAGATAATAATTCTACTCTATATTTTTATAAACCACTTGTCTGTTTATGGACAAATAACTAACAAGGGTAATTCTGTTCCTCCAAATGAATCCATTTATTTAGATGGCATCAATGATTTTATCGAAGTAAAGCACCACAAATCTTTAAATATTTATGAGGATATTACTATTGAAGCATGGATAAAACCTGATTCTATTGGACCGGAAAAAACGATATTAATAAAAGGTTCTTCCGGTCAATGTGAAAATTATGGGATGTTTTTGAAAGATGGAAAATTAGCATTTGTTTCAGGAGGTGATTGTGGTTGGAAAGGTACAAGTAAAAAGACCATTATAAAACAAGGAGTTTGGCAACATGTCGCAGTTGTAGGTATAGGAAACATGGTGTATTTTTATTTAAATGGAATCCAAACTGACAGCATCTCTCTCTACAATACAATTGGCCCCATTAATTCAGAATCGATATGGATTGGCAAATCGTCCGGGGTATTACATAATGCATATGCAGGTCAAATAGATGATGTAAGGATTTGGAATTATGCAAGATCAAAAAATCAAATTAATAAAAACATTTTCAAAGAGCAATCAGGTAATGAATCGGGTCTGGTTTTAAACTTTTCATTCACACAAGAAAAACAAAGTCCAAATAACCATTCAAAACTATTAATAGATAATACAAAGCATAAAAATGATGGATTGCTTTATACATACGACAAATCAAAAAAAACAACTAACATTATCAAATCATTCAGCACTTCACAAATCAAAACCTACCAAAATTATAATGAAGCTATTATTGAATCCAATAACCATTTTTTCATCTCAACCCTCGACGGTCTAAACATCACTAACGGAATCAACACCAAAATATATAAGCAATCTACTCACAATATGATAGGAAATATACTCCAAGGTGATTTTTATAAGGATGAGGATGCTTATATTTGGTTTACTACCTATAATGCGTTACATAAATATATACCGGAAAAAGACAACTTTGAAGTATTTCAACTTCCCGATTCTAAAGGTGACACAATTACTTCAGATTACCGGCTGATAAATCACTTGAGTAGTGATAAAATTTTACTTAAGCTAAAACATGAAATGGTTATCTTTGATATTAAATACAAACTAGTATATAAATACTTCAATATTGATTTTTTCAATTATTCTGATATTGATGCAATCATCGATGATGATAAACAATTATTTGCAGCTATAAGTAATAAAAAAATAAAAATCATACAAAAAAAAGACTCTTTGTTTAACACCAGTTGGATAAACATATCAGCAGAATCTATTTTATTTGATAGAAATAAACTTTGGGTTGGTACATCAACCGGATTTTTAGTCCAAATAGATTTAGAAACAAAAAAAGAAATATCGCGTAAAAAGATAGATGATAGTAGAATAATGAACATTCAGATCATTGATCAAAAAAAATTATTAATTACATCAAAGGAGCAAATATCCATATACGACAAACAAACAAAAAGTATTGTCGAACAGCTCACAATAAACCATCCTATCACAGGTGAAAAACTAAACTATTTGTTAAAACCATATATTGACAAGGATTCTATCCTTTGGATAGGAAATGATGGTTTAGGCGTTTTTAGTTTAAATCTAAAAAAAACTAAATTTTCCCACTGGAAAAATCTTTCATTCAATAATGAAAATTTTCAAGCGACACAAATTTTAGAGTCTCAACATCATAAATCCTATTATATTTGCAGTCGTTCAAATGGCTTATCAAAAATCAGTTTAAAAGGAAAAATCTTAAAAGAATTTGGTAACTCAAACAAAGAATCTATCGGAATTAAATTTGCTTGTTGGAAAGATAGTACTTCCCTAATTGTTAGTAATTTTAATAGTTTTTTAAAATTTAATATAGATAAAGAAACATTTCAAAAGATAGCTTTGCCTTTTAAAAAATTCTCCCAAATCAATGCAGATAAAAAACAAAATATTTATGGTTCCGTCTCTAAAAACTTTTTAATCAAACTAAAAGAAGATAATGGTTACTGGTCTTATGACACAATTGCCTTATGTCCACCAGATATCAATAATTCAATATATACATATTTTTTCTTTGACAATGAAAACAATCTTTTTATTGACAATAACTTAGAAAATATTTTAGTGTTTGATTCGACACACAAAAATTATCTAAATAAAATTGAGCTAGAAGGAGGACTGCTATCACTTTATGACAAGGGCGATGTACTTTTACTCACAAATTATAATGGCTTATATGAAATTAATAAAAATAATTTTAGTCACAAACATGTCATAGATAATAAAAATAAGCTCATACAACTAATATATGGGCTTTTAATTGATAAAAATGGTTTTTATTGGATGTCAACAAATAAAGGTATATACAGATATGATCCAAAAACAAATGAGGCTCACCAATTTAGATCCAAAGACGGTCTTCAAGAACAGGAGTTTAATACAATGTCATATTTCGAAAATAGCAAAGGTAATTTTATGTTTGGAGGTATTAACGGTATAAATATTTTCAACCCTTTAAAAGTAAAACTCTCCAAAAAACAAGCAACCATTGATTTTTATAATTACAAAATTAATGATGAGGATTCTAGACAATTTGGAGTGAGTAACTATGTAAAAGACATTTTTTTAGACTATGATAATAACACCATAAGCTTTGAGTTTGTAGGTATAGACTTTAAAGACCCTAAATCTGTAAACCTTAAATACATCATGGAAGGAGTGGATAATGACTGGGTTGAAATAGATGAGAATAAAGGTTTTGCCAGATATTCAAATCTTCAAACTGGAAAATATACTTTCAAAATGTTAGCAAGTAATGCTGATGAAGTTTGGGCTGAACAACCCAAAACAGTAAGAATAACTATACTACCCCCCTGGTGGCAAACATGGTGGTTTAGAATTTTATCTATAGGAAGCATTGTAGGTTTTATACATTTAAGCTTTTTATCCTACCATAGAAGAAAATTACGCGAAAAAGATTTTCAACTTCGTGAACAAAAACTTCTTCTGGGAAAACAACAAGCACTTGAAGCCGAAAGAACTCGTATCGCAGGTGAAATGCATGACGACCTTGGAGGAGGGCTTACTACTATACGCTTTTTAAGCCAAAAAGTATTGAAAAACATCAAAAATGACACTAACAGAGCAAGTATAAAAAAAATAGTAAATCATGCCCAAAACCTTGTAACAAATATGAGCGAAATCATCTGGGCTATGAATGCCGGTTTTGATACATTGGATAGTTTGATTGCATATTCGCGTAGATATGCAAATGAGTATCTTGGAGAACATGATATTAAATTAGAGTTTAAAACTATTGGCAAAAGTCAAAACCATCAATTTACCGGAGAAAAAAGAAGACATATTTTTTTAGTTATCAAAGAAGCATTACACAATATTGTAAAACATGCGGATGCTAATGAAGTAGGCATTAAATTTGAAGTAAGTAATCATCTTACTGTATTAATAAAAGACGATGGAAAAGGTATAAACGAAGAAAACCAGTTAGGAAACGGGATTCAAAATATGAAAAATAGAATTAGAAAATTAGAAGGCGAGATTGAATTCATTAATAAAAGTGGTACAGCTATAAAGATAGTTATTCCCATTATAAATAGTTAGAAAAGTGACAAGTACTCATTTCTTAGATAAATATCAGAGGTATCCATTCTGCCCTTTTATGAATCCACTAACTTTCAACTGTATAACTAAAGTTATATTTTTAGATCGTTAATTATATAGACCTTTGTATTGTATAAAAATATAATTAAATTGAATTATAGTTGCTAAGAAAATTCATTGCCGCTTCGCAAAGTAATGACAAAAAAAATAAATATGCCGGAATCAATTAAAATAGCAATCATTGAAGACATTAAAGATATTGCAAATGAATTGCAAGAAGTTTTTAATAATGAAGATGATATGATTTGCAATCAGGTTTACCATAATGCTGAAGACGCAATCACATTCTTAACTAAGAATCCATCAGATATTGTACTTGTTGATATTGGATTACCGGGAATTGATGGTATTGAGGCAATAATCAAAATTAGGGAATGCTGTCCAAAAATAGAATTTTGCATGTTTACCGTGTTTGAGGACAATCAAAAGATATTCAAAAGCATTCAAGCTGGGGCAAAGGGATATATACTAAAAAATTCAGCTCCTGATAGAATAATTAAATCAATTCGGGAACTATACAAAGGAGGTTCTCCTATGAATCCTGAAATAGCTCGCAAAGTTATCAATGCCTTTTCCAAACATACTAAAATCAATACTCAAAGTACCGACTTACCTTTGACCAAAAGAGAATTTGAATTGGTAGAACTGCTATCTCACGGTTTGCTATACAAAGAAATTGCGAGTAAATTGGAAATTTCAACCGGAACTGTAAAGCAGCATATCCATAAAATATACAATAAATTGCAGGTAAATAATCGAACAGAAGCTATTAATTTATATTTGAATAGGTAAGGTTTTTTAATTAAAATTTGCTTTCATCTATTTTTTTACCAACAAATCCATCATTGTTACCGCTGCTACTTTTGCTTTGTGGTTTATGATGTCATTTGGAGTATTGTCCCCTACTTCATAAGTCAAACTTTCCGCCTTAAATTGCATATAGAACCAAGTTTTGGAATATGGCTTACTTAGTGGTTCAGGGGAATAGATTGTAGAAAAAGGGTAAACTAAGCGATCAATACTTTCAGTCCAATATTTGGTAAATAAACGCAACTTGGTGTGAAAACTATTGTTATAAGTATAATATGTGTCCTTTTGAGTAGAATGAAAATCCAATCCTAAAAGCACTTTATTTCTATTAACTTTTGCCTTGTTCACAATAAATCTAGTTATAATATCAATTTCCTTTTGTCTGTAATATGCCCAGTCTCTATTCAAATCTACACCGTTCGCATTATGCCGCCAATGCCCTAAATCAACTCCATCCGGGTTCAATAAAGGAAAAACCCATATATCGAAAGAATTAAAAAAATCTTCTGATAAAGTATTTTTGATTAGTAATTCATCGATAAAGGATTTCAACGCTATAAATCCGGTAGTTTCGGGTGGGTGTTGCCGACTCATCAAAACAATGACTTTTTTCCCTTTTGATGTTCCGTTACCAATTCTAAAAAAAGGAATATCCCTTCCTAATGTTGATATCCCAATTGACATCACTTCAGAAACTCTAGGATTCACCTTCAAAGAGTCAATCCATATTTTTACATCACCTGAATTGATTATTTCCTGAGCAGCAATCCAAATTTTATTTTTGGTCAAAGTAAGCGGAAATATAATATAGCTTCCGTCCTCAGCCTTGTCAATAGTATTTGGGTCAAAAGCAGTCCATTTCTTTCTATCAAAACTGTATTTTGGAGAATACCGATGCGTTCCATTTACATATCTAATTTTCAAAAATACCTTAGAAATCGTATCACTCCAAATCCTAAAAGCATACCATGCGCTATTGTTTATCGGAGTATTCTCCGGCTTTACTAATATCTCATATTTATCATCACTTATTTTTTTGAAGTCGTTCATCCTTGCGCCATCGAACATATTATCAGCGTGAATAGCACCAATAACATATTGTTTCATTTGCTGAAATTCAATTTTTTTATTCCTTGTATCGACAGGACTGGGAAATTTGAATGTATTGCGATTGTAATAAGTGTTGGAACAAGAGTTCAATA
>JALVEG010000274.1 GCA_027031145.1 Saprospiraceae bacterium
CCCAAATAAAATATTTCTTGTTGATATTGATATAGTAACGATTTTATTAGCTGGTCATTTGCCAATTGTATGTATGTGCCTGTCTGAGGAACCGTACCCAATATACTTGGTTCATATCCACCACCATTATTTGCAAACACTGCGCTTATTGTCATTATTCCAAGATGAGTGTCCTGCTGACCACTAATGGGGTTTACCTGCCCCCGTTGTCTTGCTAATGAACGCATTGTGGGATCTTCTAGCCAGGCATTTCTAAGCTCCACATCTGTAATTTGTCCGAGTGCATAATGCTCCATGCCATCCTGTAGGTATTTAAAAAATGCCAATTCGCCCACAAGTTTTTTTGCAACCGCAGATCCCAAGATGTCCAAAGACAATTCCTTTGTTGAAGATGGAGAGCCAATAGTTCCAATTCGCTCAGCGGCATCAATAATTTTATCTAAGTTGAACTTTTTTGTCATATCATTTTCCGTTTTCTGTTCTGTAACTTGTCATATTGAAAAATATTTCTGATAAATCGTCCTCATAATGTTCGGCTATTCGCCTGGTTGCTGTTTGACGAAATGCTGGCATTGCCTTGCTTAAATTTTTAACCATCCTATCAGCTATAAATAGCGGATAGGGCTCCATAATTCCTGGTGTTCCACATTGAAAACTGACTGCGTGCAACAATGAAGATAACTGATATTTATTGGAAGTAATGGACTGTGGTACTTCAATACGCAAAGCGGGAGTGTATGTGTGTGGCTTGTAATAGCAAACATGCAGATTATTAATTGTATTCACAATTTGCTCCAACTTTTTATCAAATTCCGGTTTATAGTAGTTTTTTAATCCGCTCATTGCAATATGCCATTTTTCTTTTGGCTGCTCATATTTAACTGGAATGATATATTCTCCCGCTTTCAATATGGATGTAAGCATTGCTCTGTCGTCAAAATTTTCTGGCCATTTTAGCTGTTTGCCTATTTCTCTTTTCGATGTGTATTTGGGGATACCTACCCATAATTTATCCGAACGATTTGAGCAAACGATTTTCCAGTAGCTTTCTAAGAAATCTTCAAAATATTTTGCTAAGGTTTTACCAATTTCTGTATTCTCAAAATCTCCTAATTTACTAATAGCAGCGTTGAGATTAAGAAATGGATTGGTTATAGAACCATCAATAAACACAATATCGTGTGGTGCCTGTGCAGCAAGTATCATTTCCATTTCCCACATAATACCTCGAACAATAACGGTTATATCAGGATTATGGCTAACTGGATTAATGAACATTTTGTGGAAAGGCTTTTCCCATTCTCTTTTTTCTGACGGAGGGGTTAACCCCTCAATAGCAACTGCTGCCACTGCTACCAAATCAGTTGACATTAATCTTTCTACAACATATGAACCATCTACTCCGCAGGTTGTAGGGGAAGGAACATGAGGTAGTTCTGCAACACGCTTTAATAAACCTACATTTATAAGTTCTTTTCTATATGCTTCTTTTTTCTTATTAATCTCGGTTAGTGAATTTAATAGAAAATCACCAACCTTTTGGCTTTGCAGGAGCATTTCTTCAACTAATGCTTCCGGTAACTGATAAAAGGGATGATCTATTCTTTCCATATTTGTCTAATGCGTTTTTTTGTAATTGCTGGTTAAAATATTCTTGTCCATCAAATTTTCTCCATTCATTGTTACGCTCTGCTCTGGGCAAACACCATCGTTCTTTCCAGAACTCAACTAACTCTTTTAGTGGCCTATGATAATATTTTGGTTTTTCTTTTTTCTGTATAACATCATGCAGATTTGAAGCAAGCGGAAACAAGAAAAACTCACGTTTAAGATTATGGTATGAATAATCTGGCATTTTTAATAATCGGAATGCAGTATAAAGCAGCTTAATTTTTCTGGAAGGTCCACTACCAAAAGTGGTGCTTACATCTATGCCTTTTTCTTTCAAAAATTTCAAAATTTCTTTATACAATATTTCGGGAATATGAAATGTTCCCGAGCCCTTTGTATATCCTAAGCTAATTGCCACAGGCTGATTTTTATATTTTAAACGGTTATAAATACTACTTCTACCAAAAGCACTGGTTGTTGTTATGAAAAGTAAATCCGGTTCAATTATTCGCTTCCGCATTTCGGTTTTTTTATCTTTATACTTTTCTTGATAACATTTTCTTATTTCATTAGAGGTCACTGCCAAAGCCGTCATTTTTCCTCCAATAAGGTAATTATATGGAGGCAGAGCTCCTAACCTTTGAGCTTGCATAGATTTATTTACCCACAAATCCAACTCGTCTTTTGGTATATCTAAATAATTATCTCTGACCGACATTTTTAATACAGGACTTTGAAGCCCTATTAAACCAAAAGGAGCATTGTGCCCTTTATCCCAAAGCACAAAACGCATTTGACGTCCATAAGCCCTTTGGTATGGTATACTCCACCAAATTAGATTCCACCACTTAAAAATTGTTTCCTCTATACTGTTTTGCTTGACTTCTCGCAATTCTAAATCAATTTTTTGAGGATCAAATTCATCACCATTCAAAAGGTATTTACGAATTTTATGAGATTGACTTATGAGAAAATTTCTATGGAGAGCAATTTGTTCATTTTTTGATTGCTGTTGCAATTCTTTGTATGCTAATTTGGTATTTTCTCTTGGCCTCACATGGGGGTTTATCTTAAAGCCTTGATCTTTAAGAGTGATAATAATTTTATTTTTTAATTCTTGTTCGTTCATTTTTATTTCCAATTACTCATAAGTGTCTTTGTACACAAAGTTATCGAGTTTTTAAATGATAATTGTTGAAAGTCCATTCAAAAGACTTTTGATTTTTTTAAATTAATATTATTGTTATTCTCATTAAAGAGTTTCATACCCCCAAAATTAAAAAATAAATTTCTTAAAATCCAAATTTAAAGTAACTCCCCGGGCAAAGTTCCATAAACCGGGGGCAACCTTAAACTCCCCCTACGAACTCACCCACAACCTCACCGCCATTACCAGCACCAAGGCGGCGATGATATATTTGACCAAGCGTTCGGGCCAGCGCACCGAGAAATAAGCGGTCAGGAATGCACCTGTGCCCATGCCCGCCGCCAGCCATAAGGCCGCAGGCCAAACCACTTGTCCCGCCGCGGCATACATCAACAGCGAAGGAAT